>CAMPCT010000005.1 GCA_946647055.1 uncultured Atopobium sp.
CCAGCGCGTCGATGGTGGGGCCAAAGATCCCGTGCTCCTCGCCGTTCCCATGGGCGAGCAGGACGGGCGTGCCCTCCGGGTCCCCATAGCAGAAGACGGCCAGGCTCGCGCCGTCGGGACGGTCGACGAGCCGCGCCAGCGACGGTGCCGTCGTGGGCCGGACGTAAGGGCTGGGGAAGTGCGGCTGTGGGGGAGTGGGCTGCATGGGTGCTCCTGCGGGGTGTCGTCAGGCGGTTCGTATGGCTTGCCGGCTGGCCAAGCTCAAGACGAGGTTAGCAAAAAGGTGCCAGAGGGTCATCGCCTTCCGTGGATGAATGATTCGGCATGGAAAAACAGGATAGTACGAACGGTAAAGTGGGGTATCTTCGTAGGCGTTTATCCGGTGCTTCTTCTGGATGGTGCCTATGGGGCTGGGGGACAACACATGCGTGCTCGTGACCGGTGCCGCCGGCTTCATCGGGGCATTCCTCTGCAAGCGCCTGCTTGGCCAGACGGGCTGCCAGGTCGTGGGCTATGACAACCTCAGCGAGTACTATGACCTGCGCCTCAAGCGTGCCCGCCTCGAGATGCTCCGTGAGGCAGACGCTGGCCGAGGCCGCTTCTCCTTCGTCCATGCCGACCTCTGCAACCAAGGTGTCCTCGAGGGGGTCTTCTCGCGTCACAAGCCCTCCATCGTGGTGAACCTTGCTGCCCAGGCGGGGGTTCGCTGGTCGATCGACCATCCCCACGACTACGCGGAATCGAACCTCGTGGGCTTCCTCAACGTGCTCGAGTGCTGCCGGCACCGTGAGGTGACGCATCTCGTGTACGCGTCCTCGTCGTCAGTCTACGGTGACGCCACGAGCGTGCCGTTCTCGGAGGACGCACGCTGCGACGCGCCCGTGTCGCTCTATGCCGCGACCAAGCGTGCAAACGAGCTCCTCGCGCATTCCTATTCCCAGCTCTATGGGATTCCCTGCACGGGGTTGCGCTTCTTCACCGTCTACGGCCCCATGGGGCGTCCCGACATGGCCTATTTCAAGTTTGCGGACCGCATGGTGGCGGGCCTTCCCATCCAGCTCTACAACGATGGGAACATGATGCGCGACTACACCTTCGTCGAGGATGTCGTCGACGGCCTGATGCGAGTCCTTGGGGGCGACCCCCCTGCGCGGGCAGCCGAGGGACCCCTTGCGGGCGCCCCCCACCGCGTCCTCAACATCGGGCATGGCAGCCCGCAGGGCTTGGGGGACTTCGTGCGCGCCCTCGAGGAGGCCCTCAGATCCCGGGGCATCGTCGCGGGCGAGGTCATGTACGAGCTTCTTCCCATGCAGCCGGGAGACGTCCACGTCACCTATGCCGACACCCGCAGGTTCGAGGCCCTCTATGACTATCGGCCCCAGACGCCGCTCGTTGAGGGACTCTCGGCATTTGCCGATTGGTATGGAGAATGGATAGGATGCCATCACAGAAGCTGAAAGCATACTGTTAGAGTGTACGTATGCCATTGGTGGCATAACGTGCCCAACGTACGTCCGGTCATTTCGAAAGGAGGGGAGGTCATATGTCGGAGCTGCAGGAAGCCCTGTTCGCCATGCTCGTCGCCTTTGACGGCTTTTGCACCAGGCACGAGCTCTCCTATACCCTCTTGGCGGGCACCCTCCTTGGTGCCGTGCGACACAGGGGGTTCATCCCCTGGGACGACGACCTCGACGTGGGCATGCCACGTCCCGACTACACCCGCCTCCTCGGCATGGCGGAGGCCTTCCATGAGGAGACCGGCCTCAAGCTTCGCGGACACCTTGGCGTGCCCCTCTCCGTCACACCGCTGTGCAAGGTCGTCGATGAGTCCATCGAGGTCCAGCCCACCCGCGAGACGATGCGAACGCACCTCTGGATCGACATCTCGCCCTTCGACTCCCTGCCCGACGATGACGACGACCTCGCACGCGAGTGCGCCCTGACCGGTCGCTACCAGGCGGCGCTCAACTTCCTGGCAAGCACGCCCGAGTCGGGCAGGACTCCCATGCGCCGCCGCATCAAGCGCCTTGCCACCCCCCTGCGCTCCATACCCGCGCTCAAGGAATACTGCGCGAGGCGCCTCACCCACATTGCCACGTCACTTCCCTGGGGCTCCACCAAGCACGTGGGAAGCGTCGCCTGGGGGCTTGCCGGTACGCGCGAGCGCGTGGATGCCGACGCCTTCGGCCAATTCGAGCGCATGTCGTTCGAGGGACGGGACTTCCGCGTGATGGGGTGCTGGGACCAGTACCTCACGGGCATCTACGGAAAGGACTACATGGCGCTGGCCCCCACGGGGCAGCGAGCGCGGCACCTTGCGAGCGCCTGGCGGGTCGAGGATGGGTCGCCGGTCTCGCTCGAACGCCCGGTCGCACCAAAGGAGGGACCACGGCGCGTCCTGGTCTATGGCACCTTCGACCTCTACCACGAAGGCCACGAGAACATCCTGCGGAGGGCCCGCGAGTGTGGCGACCACCTCACGGTGGGCGTGACCGCCGACGTCTTCGATGCCGAGCGCGGCAAGCTCGACACCGTCGAGCCCCTCGAGAAGAGAATGGCGAGCGTGCGCGCCTCGGGCTATGCCGACGAGGTCATCGTCGAGGACCACTATGGCCAGAAGGAGGAGGACATCGTCCGCCTGGGCATCGACGAGGTGGTCTTTGGGTCCGACTGGACCGGCAAGTTCGACTACCTCGGGAAGTACTGCGACGTGACCTACCTCCCTCGCACCAAGGGCATCTCGTCCCGCATGATCCGCGAGCGCACCTTCGGGCCGCTTCGCCTGGGCATCATCGGCTCGGGGCGGGTGACGCGCTCGTTCGTTCCCGAGGCGCGCCTGGTGGGCGGCGTCGAGCTGGTGGGCGTGTGGTCCCGCAAGCTCGACTCGGCCAAGGCGCTGGCGAGGGAGTTCGACATCCCCTTCGCGACCGACTCGCTCGACGAGCTGCTCTCGCGCGTCGACGCCGTCTATGTGGCGACACCCCACCAGACCCATCACGACCTCGCGCTGCGCGCCCTCGAGGCCGGCTGCCACGTGCTGTGCGAGAAGCCCATGGCGCTCTGCGAGGCGGACGTCCACGAGCTCGCCGAGTGCGCCTCGGCACGCGGGCTCGTTCTGCTCGAGGCGATCAAGACCGCCTTCTGCCCCGGCTTCCAGCGGCTCCTCGATGCCGTTCGCGGTGGCGCAATCGGCGAGGTGCGTGACGTCGAGGCCTGCTTCACGCGCCTGACCGAGCCGGGCCTGCGCGAGCGCGACGACGCCCTCTTTGGCGGCGGCTTCCTGGAATTTGGCAGCTACTGCCTGCTCCCCATCGTCCAGCTCCTTGGCCGCGACCTCGACGAGGTGCGCTTCGAGTCGGTCGAGGACGAGGGCGGGGTCGACCTCTACACCAAGGCAAGCGTGCGCGCGGGTGACGCGCTCGGCCTCGCCAAGTGCGGCGTCGGCGCGAAGAGCGACGGCCACCTCGTCATTGCCGGCACCAAGGGCTACATCCTCGCGCCGGCCCCCTGGTGGAAGACGGAGCGCTTCGAGATCCACCACGAGGACCCAAACGACACCACCATCGTGGAGTCGCGCTGGGACGGTGCCGGCATACGCTACGAGGTCAGCAACTTCGTCCACCTCATCTGGCGTCATGAGGGCAGGCACCCGCTCCTTCCCCTCGAGGACTCAGCGGCCCTTGCGAGGCTCTTCGAGAGGTACCTGGAAGCTCGTGGGGGGTCTGGTAGATGCGTGGGCTAGCGGCGATGTCCCTCGTCCCCGGCAGGGGAGTGGACCCCGAGGCCGGCACCTTGGCCGACGTCTTGGGAGTTGCCTGCAACTGGATGCCCGCCCCCGTGGGCGCGGGCGACATCCTCGCACCGCATGCCGGCGTCGACCTCGAGGTGTTCTTCTATGACGATCAGGTCGACCCCAACCTCATCTACACCTACAGCTACCAGAACGAGTCCAACTGGGCGTCGTACCGTCCCGACCTCTCCCGCACGGCGTGGTCTGCGGATGGCTTCGTCTGCCCCGTCGACGGGTTTGTCCGCGTGGTCGTGCGCCTGGGCGACGGGGAGGACGTTCGCCGCGGCACGAAGGTCCTCGACCTCGTCGACGTCACGAGCGCGGAGCATGTGGAGCGGCCCCTTCCCGAGCACTTCCGCGCCGAGGCCGAGCGCGTGGCCCGGCGCGTGGCGGAGCTGCGCCAGCCGGGCGACCTCGTCCTCATGCTCGTGTCGGACGTGCACTGGTCGGCAGGATGCCCTTGGGACGACACGGTGCGTAACCTGCGCGAGGTCGCGCGTCTCGTCTCCCCGGATGCCCTGGTGCAGCTGGGAGACCTCACGGATGGCCTTGCTCCTGCCTGGGTGACGCGCGAGGTCGTGGGCGACCTGCTCGACGACCTCCGCTCGACGGGGCTCCCCGTCTACGGTTGCGTGGGAAACCACGATGCCAACTACTTCCGCGGCAACCCGGACAGCCTCGACCGCAGGGAGCGCACGATGCTCTACCTGGGCCAGAGGAGCCCCTGGTATCACGTCGACTTCCCCGAGCGGCGCGTCCGCGCGCTCTTCCTCGACTCCTTCGAGCCCACGCGCAAGGAGCGTTACGGCTTCTCGGCCCCCCAGCTTGCCTGGGTGGCGCGCACCCTCGCCACGACGCCCAAGGGCTGGGGCGTGGTCGTGTTCTCGCATGTGCCGCTCCTCGCGTCCATGCACGTGTGGAGCAAGAGGATCCGCCTCGGCGTCACCCTGCGCCGCATGCTCCAGGTGTTCGACCGGGCCCGTGGCGGTGCGCTCATCACCTACGTCCACGGGCACAACCACTCCGACCAGGTCGCCTACACGCACGGCTTTCCCATCGTGGCCGTCGGCTGCGCAAAGCTCGAGGACTTCTGGGACCACAAGCCCCATGGCTCGGTCACCCCGGCCCGAAAGCTGGGCGACGTGACGCAGGAGCTGTGGGACGTCGTGGTCGTCTCTGCCGACCGCCGTCGCGCCGACTTCGTCCGCTTTGGGGCGGGCGAGGAGCGGGGGGTGGCCCATGGTGGAGCTTGATGCCACGACGCTGCGCCGGCTCCAGCTCACCGAACTCGAGCTCCTGCGTGAGGTCGACCGCGTGTGCCGCACCTGCGACATCCACTACGACGTCATCGCCGGCACCCTGTTGGGCGCGGTGCGCCATGGCGGCTTCATCCCCTGGGACGACGATGCCGACGTGGCGCTGCTCCGTCCCGAGTACGAGCGCTTCCGCGAGGCCTGCCGCACCCACCTCGACCACGGGCGCTTCTACTTCCAGGACATCGAGGAGACCCCGGGGTATCGATGGGGCTACGGCAAGCTCCGCATGCGCGGCACGACCTTCCTGCGCGAGCACCAGGAGCACATGCCCTACGAGCAGGGCGTCTTCATAGACGTCTTCCCCCTTGACGCCGTCCCGCAGGGGAGGCTGGGGCGTGCCGTGTGGAACTTCCGCTGCTTCCTCTTGCGCAAGGCCCTCTGGTCACGCGTGGGCAAGGTGGCCGACAGGAGCGCCGCCATGCGCGCGGTGTACGCCCTCGTCGACAAGATCCCCGAAAAGAGCCTTCGCGGCTGGTATCGGAGGCTCGTGCGCCAGGCGTCGGGCATCCGCAGCGACTGGGTGCGCATCCTCATGTTCCCCACGCCCAACAACGCCTATGGCTACCTGCGCCGCTGGTACGAGACGTCGTCCCCCGTCACCTTCGAGGGGATCGAGTTCCCCGGCATCGAGGACGCTGACGGCTACCTCGGCTTCAAGTTTGGCAACTGGCGCGAGCTTCCCCCCGAGGACAAGCGCAAGACGCATCCCGTGAGCGACATCCGCCTGCCCGAGGAGGTGGTCGCATGAGGGACGTCTCGACCGACGAGCTCGTTGCCATGATACGGGAGCGTGGGGCTGTGGTGTACGGCACGGGCTTCGTGGCAGGCATGCTCCAGGAGGCCCTCGCGGCCCATGGCCTGTGGGACACGGTCGCGCGCTGCGTGGTCTCCAACCCAACGCCCGGGTCTGCGTTCCATGGCGTCCCGGTCGTTGGTCCTGAGGGCATCTCGGGAGATGACGAGGGTCCCGTGATCGTCGTCGCCGTCCACGAGGCGGTGCTTCCCGAGGTCGCGGACGTGCTCTCGTCCCTTGGTGCGGAAGGCTGGGTGTGGGCATATCCCCATCTCTACCCGCTTCTCTATGGCGAGCCCGTCGACCATCGGCGCATCCCCGTGCGGGACCTCGTGCGCGCGCAGGGTGCGGACAGCCTCTGGCTTGCCGTCCGGGAGCTCGTGCTCGACCAGCCCGGCCTCGGCCGCGAGGTCTACCTCAAGGCGCAGGGGCTCCACTGTTCCCCCAAGACGGCCGAGCGGCGGCTCGAGTCCTTCCTCCGCCTCGCGCGGTCGTTCGACGAGCGGGGCTTCGACGGCGGGCACCCCCTCCTGGTTGACGGGGACCTCAACGTCATCGACGGGCTCCATCGGCTCGTCCTCGCCTGGCATCACGGCCTCTACGACGTTCCCTGCGACGTCGTCGTCCCCTCGAGCTCCTTTGGGCGCCTCATTGGCGCGGACAACCGCATGACCGCCGAGGCGCTTGGGCGGGCCGGCCTCTCGCCGGCGGAGCTCGACGCCGTGACGGGGGAGCAGGCGCGCCTGTTCTCGAACGACCCGCTGGTCAGCATCGTCATGCCGGCCTTTGACGTCGAGGGCTTCCTCGACCAGTGCATGGAGACGGTCGTCGCGCAGACCATGCCGGACTTCGAGGCCATCCTCGTGAACGACGGCTCGAACGACGGCACCCTCGCGCGCTGTCGCGAGTGGGAGGCCCGCGACCCGCGCATCCGCGTGGTCGACAAGCCAAACGGCGGCGTCTCGTCGGCACGCAACGCCGGCATGGACGTCGCGCGGGGCACCTGGCTTGCGTTTGTCGACCCCGACGACTGGCTGGAGCCCACCTACCTCGAGCGGCTGCTCGCCGAGGTTGCGCGCACTGGTGCGGATCGCGTCGAGTGCGACCTCTGGCGCTTCGACAGTCGCACGGGCCGCGAGACGCGGCGGTCGTGCGGGGGCCGCATGGGCGTGCCCTTCACGCGCGAGGAGCAGATGCGCCTGGGTCCCACGGCCAGCTACAAGGCCATCACCCTGCGCGACGTGTGGGAGCGCAACGGCGTCAGGTTCCCCGACTGCCCGTACGAGTCCCCCGCGGTGTATGCCCTGGTCGTGGCGCTGGCGCGCAAGCTCGCCTATGTGCCGGAGCCCCTCTACCACTACCGCCGCTTCCGCCAGAACTCGCTCGTCGAGACCGCCTATGCCTCCAACGGCGGTTCCCAGGCAAAGCCGCTGGGGGTTGAGGCCATGGAGGAGCTCGTGCGGGGCTTCGCGACGCGCGGTCTCATGGACCGCTATGGCGACGTGCTGCCGGGCGTGGTCACGTACCGGCTCTCTGACATGCTCGCCATGTACCACCATCGCATGGGGGCGGATGCCTTCGACGAGCTCGTCGCGGCCTACCGCGACGTGGTCACCCGCCTGGTGGGGGAGGGACACCAGCGTCCCTACCTCGTCTTGGGAGGCTACAACCTCAACCGCATCCTGCTCGACCTCGACCTGCTGCAGGACCCGCGCTGCCGCTTCAACTTCTCGAGCGTCATCGCCCTCGCCGACGAGCCCCTCGCCCGCGAGGCGTCGCATCCCAACCGCTATCGCGAGCTCATGCTCGGGCGCGAGCTCTCGCGCGACCTCTGGCGCGCCTTGGGGGAGCTTCGCCCCTCGTGGCTCTTCTGGGACCTGGTCGAGGAGCGCCACGACATGGGCGAGCTCGACGGTCGCTTCGTCACGCTCTCCGACGCCTTTGGCGGCTCCTCGCTTTCCGGCTGTGAGCTGCGGCGCATTCCCCGCGCAAGCGAGGAGTGCCGCGAGCTGTGGGAGCGCTCCGCCGACGCCTTCCTCGCCCGGGTGCGCGCCGTGTCACCCCAGACGCGCGTGGTGGTGGTCGAGGCGCACCTCGCCGAGCGGGTGGGTTCGCTTGCGGGGACGCGCCCGTTCGACCACGCCGAGGCCATCCGTGCGACCAACGAGACGCTCGACGGCTACCACGCGTACCTGCGCGCGCGTCATCCCGAGCTCGCCTTCGTGGATGCACGTGACGTCCCGCACCACTTCTGCGACGAGCATCATGAGTACGGCGTGGTCCCCGAGCACCTCAACGCCATCGCCAACGGGCACATCGCCCAGTTCGTCAGGGAGGTCCTGCAATGAGTGCGTCCTCCCATTCGAGGCAGATAGGGGGCAGTCATGAGTGACGACATGCCCAAGGTATCGGTCATCATCCCGGTGTATGGCACCGAGGGTTACGTGGGCGAGACGATCGAGTGCCTGCTGGGGCAGACCCTGCAAGACATCGAGGTCATCTGCGTGGAGGACTGCTCGCCGGACGGCAGCGGTGCCGTCATCGACGCCTATGCCTCCCGTGACCCGCGCGTGGTGGCCGTCCATCTGCCCGAGAACCACGGCCAGGGCTACGCGCGCAACGTCGGGCTGGACATTGCCCGGGGTGAGTACGTGTACTTCCTCGACTCCGACGACGTCTGCGAGCCGCAGACCCTCTCCGTCTGCACCCGCCTGGCCGACGAGGATCAGCTCGATGGCGTGTTCTTCGACATGAGCGCGTTCTCCTCCGATCACGAGCTCATGCGCGAGTACGGCACATCCCATCCTACGGAGGGCGTCTATCCGGAGGGCGTCGCCACGGGTGCCGAGCTCTTCGATGCCCTCGTGATGCAGAAGGAGTGGGCCTGCTTTCCGCAGCGGCAGCTGTGGAGGCGCTCCTTCCTGATGACCGAGGGCATCCGCTTCCCGGACGCCTCGTCCCACGAGGACGAGCTCTTCTCACATGTCGCGTTCCTCTCGGCCCGCCGCATGCGCTACGTACGCGAGCAGCTCTTCGCGCACCGCTGGCGTGCGGGCTCGGTCATGACGTCGCCTCCCACCCCCAAGCGCTTCTACAGCTACTTCAGGGCCTACATGGGCATGGTCGAGTTCGACCGCGCCCATGGCATCACCCTGCGCTCTGCCGAGATCAACGCCGCCCGCATCTACGACTACCTCTGCGGCTTCCTCTCCCTCTTGGGCGAGGACGCCCTGCGCCCCTGGTTCCACGAGCATGACGAGCGCCTGCTCTTCGAGTTCTTCGTCGAGAGTCGGAAGGTCGATGTCGCCAACTACCTGACGAGCATGATCGAGGGAATCGTCGCCACGGCCCGCGAGGCCAAGAGGGTCTTCGTCTATGGGGCGGGGTCCATCGGCAAGCGCGTCATGACAGCCCTCGAGATGGCCGAAGTCCCCTTTGAGGGCGTGCTCGTCAGCTCCCTCCAGGATAACCCCGACACCGTGATGGGCCGTAGGGTCATCACGCTCTCGGAAGCGGGCGAACCCCGCGAGGGCGACCTCGTCATCGTCTCCGTCTCCATGAGGTTCAAGGAGGAGATCGAGGGGCTGCTCGACGCCGCTGGTTGGCAGCATGTCTACTACAAGGATGAGGAGTCATGATGCACAGGGTATCCGTCATCATTCCCGTCTATGGGGTCGAGCGCTGGCTCGATGCCTGTCTCGAGAGCGTCTGCGTCCCGGCGCTTGCCGACGCGGAGGTCATCTGCATCGACGACTGCTCGCCTGACGCCTGCCCCGCCATGCTGGACGCGTGGGCCAGGCGCGACCCGCGCATCCGCGTGCTGCACCTTCCCGAGAATCACGGGCAGGGCTACGCGCGCAACCGCGGCCTCGAGCTTGCGACGGGAGACTACGTCTACTTCCTCGATTCCGACGACATGGTCGATGCCGACGTCCTCGTCGAGCTTGTCGACATCGCGCGACGCGATGGCCTCGACGGGCTCTTCTTCGACTCCCGCGTGGTCTTTGACAGCGACAAGCTCGCCCAGGAGAACGCCTTCTACGAGGAGTGCCATACCGGGAGCTACCCCGACGCCGTCACGGACGGCCTCTCCCTCTTCCGCTCGTTCATGCGCCAGCATGACTGGACCTGCTACGTGCAGCGGCAGCTGTGGCGGCGGGAGTACCTGGTCGGGAACGGCCTCTGGTTCCCCGACGCGTCCTCGCACGAGGACGAGGCCTTCGCCTTCGAGGCCATCGCGCTCGCACCGCGCGTCCGCTACGTGCCGTCGCGCGCCTTCCTGAGGCGCTACCGCGAGGGCTCCGTCATGACCACGCCCCCCTCGGCACGCGGATTCTACAGCTACTTCGTGGGACTCTGCCATATGGTCCGCTTCGCGCGCGACCACGGCATAGACGTCCCCGAGTTGGACGTCCTGCTCGCGCGCATCCGCCGCTCCGTCGTCCACCACAGGAAGGTCCTGCTTGCGCGGGGCGTCGATCTGGAGGGCCTGTTCCCCACCGACGAGGGGCTCATGCTCTATCGCCTCCTCGACGAGGAGATCAGGATGGAGGCGACCCCCATCGAGCTGAGCGACGGCCTGCTGGCGCGTGCCCTCTCGACGCCGCACCTCTACGTCTATGGGACGGGCGTGGTCGCCCGCGACGTCTTCCGACTGCTCGCCGACCGTGGCGCCATCGTCGAGGGCTTCCTCGTCACCAGCGCCAAGGACAACCCGCCCGCCTTCATGGGCAGGCCCGTCACGGAGCTCTCCTGTGCCAGGCGTCCAGATGACGGTGGGGAGCTCGTGATCGTCGCGGTGACGGACCGCTTCCGCGGCGAGATCGATGCGGGTCTCGATGCCGCTGGCTGGAATCACGCGGGTTTCAAGGACTGATGGACATGGGAAAGACAGGGACAGCCGAGATGACCGACGGGCGGACGTGCCTTGGGATCTGGGGATACGGGGGATATGGCAAGCGCATCATCGCGGCGGTTCGCGGTGCGTGGGCGGGCCACTATCGAGTCGGGGCGGTGTTCGACTCCGCGCTCGTGGGCCAGCCATGCGACGTCGCCGATGGCGTGGTCCACGATCCCGCAGAGGCGGCGGAGCTGCACCATCGTGGCATGTACGACGCGATGGTGATTGCTGCCACCAGGCGAGAGGACATGGAGGACGTGCGGACGAGGCTCGTGGCGAGCGACATCCCCATCACGCGCCTTGGCTCGCCGCATGACCTGTGCCCTGCGAGCGAGTTTCCCTGCTGCGTCGAGACCATCCATGGCTTTGGTACCGAAGGTTACGAGTACTCCGTCCTCGAGGGCATCTATGGGATCACCAGCCGCAACAGGGCACAGCTCTTCTGCTACCTCTTCGACGGGAGTGGCCGTGTCGTGGACGACAACTGGTTCCTGACCGACCCGGACTGGTACGCCGAGGTGCTCAACTACCCGCAGCCACTCGACGTCGAGCCCAAGGGCTTCGAGTGCCTGCGGGGAGACTGGTGCCTTGCCACCCGCATGAGCGGGCACAACTTCTGCCACTTCATCTACCAGTCCCTTGACCAGGTCTTCCTTATGGAGCAGGCGGGCTATCGGGGCAAGTACCTCATGCCGCGCTCGTCGTTCGTCCCCCAGCTCCTGGGACTCCTCGGCGTCGACATGGGGCGAGTCGTCTGGCACGAGGACCTCGAGATGGGCAAGGTCTATCGATTCGAGCGCATGCACGTCCTGAAGGCGCGGGACGAGCGGACCGGGGAATACGACTTCCCTGCCACGGCCCCGGTCCTTGCGCAGATGGCCGAGACCATCGCCGCTCGGGTTCCCCAGGATTGCGTCGCCGGTCCCAAGCGCCTGTATGTGCGTCGTGTCGGGAACCGCCGCCTCCTTGGCGCCGACGACCTCATCGCCCGCTATGGCTTCGAGGAGATGATCCCCGAGGAGCATGGCGTTGCCGAGCAGATCGCCCTCTTCCGCTCGGCGGACGTCATCCTGAGCCCCCATGGCGCCAACAGCGCCAACGCGATCTACATGCGGCCGGGCACGTCGTTCATCGAGACGTTTGGGGAGGGCTGGGTCTTCCCGTGGTGCAAGGACGTGCTTCTCCACAAGGGGGTCCACTACCTGCCGGTCGTCCAGAGCCCGCTGATCACGGCGATGGTGGTCGACAACGTCTCGGACTACGAGGTCGACCCCGCCATCCTCGAGATGGCGATCCGCAACGCGATCGAGCTGGCAGGAAGCACGTAAGGGAGAGGGGGTGCGCAGACATGGGTGACCAGGTCGTCGCCTCCATCGTGATTCCCGTGCACAACACCGAACCCTACCTCGCGGCATGCCTTGACAGCGTCCTTGCCCAGACGGAGCGCGACATCGAGGTCATCCTCGTCGACGATGGGTCCACCGACGGCAGCCTCGCGATCGAGCACGCCTATGCCGCGCGCGATCCCCGCATCAGGGTCATCGAGCAGGAAAACCGGCGCCAAGGCGCGGCGCGCAACCGCGGCATTGCCGCTGCCCGGGGCACCTACCTCTACCTCCTGGACTCGGATGACCTCATCGTCCCCGAGCTCGTCGAGACCTGCGTGGCCATCTGCGAGGCGGATGACCTCGACTTCATGACGTTTGACACGGCGGGGTTTCACGAGGACCCAGAGGTCGAGCGTCCCGAGCTCTTCAAGGAGGTGACGGACCGGGCGGGTCACGTCGAGGAGGTCGTCTTCGACGGACCGGCGTTCTGGTCTCGCTACTGCAGGAAGGAGTACCTGCCCTACGTGTGCTGGCTCGAGTTCTTCCGGCGTGACTTCGTGCTGCGGGAGGGGCTCACCTTCGAGGAGGGCATCTTCTACGAGGACAACGACTGGATCCTGCGCGTCTTCCTTGCTGCGCGGCGCATGCGCTATGTCCCCCTCAAGCTGCATCGCTATCGCGACCGGCCTGGCTCCACCGCCCATTCGGGGCTCAGTTGGCCCCTTGCCGACTGCTGTCCCAGGATCCATCAGCTGCTTCTGGACCTCTATATGAAGCAGACGACCCCGGAACGCAGGTCGATGGTGTCCGATGTCGGTGGCGGCATCTGCAGGTGGTTCATCGGGATCAGGGACCTCGAGCCCGACGAGGACCACGTGGCGCGCTTCAGCTCCCTCGCGGCAACGCTTCAAGAGGCGATAGCCGACCCGCAACTGCCCATGGACGTGCGCCAATGGCACTTGCGCGCGTACCTGAGCCTCGCTCGTGGCGTCTCCCTGTGGCCCTCCGGACCACTGTCCATCGACCGCGACCTGCTCGTCGAGGTCCTCATAGGCATGCCGTTCGCGTCGCTGGGCAACGGGACGGTCGCCGTCTATGGGACGGGCACGGTCTGCCGGCTGCTGCTCAAGGCCCTCGGCGAGCCCGGGCTTCCCGACCTGTTCCTCGAGACGGGGGAGCCTCGGGAGGAAAGCCTCATGGGCAGGCCCGTCATGTGCGTCCGCGATGCCACCGACCAGGGGATCGACGCTGTGATCATCGCCAGCACCGCCTATGCGCAGGAGATGGAGGACGCCTGCAGGGAGCTTCTCGGCGAGGACGTCAGGATCGCGCGGGTGTCGCGGGCGGTGCTCTCCCTCAGCGATGATGGGAAGAGTCCGGGGGTGATCATACGGTGACCGACCACATCGAGGTGATCTCGCGGGAGCCCGTGCGGGTTGCCGTCTGGGGCCTGGGGCGCGTCTACCAGCGCTGCATCCCCACGCTTCTCCGCATGCAGGACGAGGGTCAGGTCAGGCTCGTCGCGGCCATCGACTCCGCCCCGCAGGACGACGCCTGGCGCGACGGCATTCCTGTCATGATGCCAGATGACCTCGTCGGGAGCGACCCCGACTACCTCGTCATCATGAACGCGGCCCATGCCGCGGAGATAGCGGATCGTGCCGTTGGGCTCGGCATTCCACGCGAGCGCATCCTGGGGCACGGCATCCTTGGCGTCACGGGGCTCGACCTGCGGCGTCTTGAGGAGCTGCGCCGCCTGGTGCCCAGCATCCTGTCGAACGACCTGTGGGGCGGCCTTGCCTGCGCGACGCTTGGCATCACCGGCGCCTCGCCCCTCGTTGGGACGTCGCTTGCCGACCGCGACTATCTCAAGCTGCTGTCGGACCCGGTTCGCTACCTGTCCGTTGATGCGCCTGGGTATCGGGGGGTGCGCATCTCGTCGGGCGGGAGCGCTTATCACGCGTGCCTGCTCGAGGACGTCGAGGTCAGGCTTCCGGCCGACGTGGGGTTCGACGAGGCATGGGAGAGGTGGAGAAGCGGTTGCGTCCGCATGGACTGGGGAAACGTCTTCTTCGAGATGAGCACCTGTGACCCTGACGTCGAGCGGGAGTTCCACGAGCTTCGCGGCGGACGGCGCGGTGTCTGCCTCGTGCCCTACCAGAGTGACCTGGAGGGGACGGTGACCCTACCGCTTGGCGAGGGGCGCTCGTTCGCCCCCTGTGTCGCGCGGGCGGCGTCGGGGGGCAACCCGGTGGGAGGCGCCCTTCTCGGGCTGCTGCTGGGGTGCGACATTTCCCGTCGTGGCACGGGCGAATTGTCATGTCTTCGCGAAGACCATGGATGACGGCTACTATGGACAGGAGCGAATTGGGACCTATGGCGCGCGAAGCCTCGGGACCCCTTGAAGGGAGTAGGCAATGAACGACATGTCCGACCGCACGGTTCTCGTCACGGGGGGCTCCGGCTTCATCGGGTCGCACCTGTGCGAGCGGCTTCTCGAGCGGGGCGACCGCGTCATCTGCCTTGACAACATCTCGTCTGGTCGGGAGCTGAACGTCGCGCACCTCAGGGACAACGAGCATTTCCGCTTCATTCGTGCCGACGTGTGCGACCCGTCGTCGTTCGAGGGCCTTGGCGAGGTCACGCACATCTTCAACCTCGCCTGCCCCGCGAGCCCGCCCTTCTACCAGCGCGACCCCATCCACGTGATGCACACCAACGTCGTCGGCGCCTACAACGTGCTTGAGTTCGCCCGCCATGCGGGCGCCCGCGTCCTGCAGACCTCGACCAGCGAGGTCTATGGCGACCCGCTCGAGCATCCCCAGCGCGAGACGTATCGCGGCAACGTGAACTGCGACGGCATCCGCGCCTGCTACGACGAGGGCAAGCGCGCTGCCGAGGCGACCTTCTTCGACTTCCACCGCCAGTACGGCGTGGACATCCGCATCGTGCGCATCTTCAACACCTATGGCCCGCACATGAGGCCCGACGACGGTCGCGTCGTGTCCAACTTCATCTGCCAGGCCATCAAGGGCGAGGACATCACCGTCTATGGCGACGGCATGCAGACGCGCAGCTTCTGCTACGTGGACGACCTCGTCCGCGGGCTGCTGGCGATGATGGCCAAGGACGGCTTCACGGGCCCGGTCAACCTAGGCAATCCCGAGGAGCACACCATGCTCGAGCTCGCCCAGGCGGTCATCGGCCTCACCGACTCCTCCTCGCGGCTCGTGCACGAGAAGCTCCCGGCGGATGACCCCACGCGCCGCAAGCCGGACATCACGCTCGCGAAGCAGATGCTGGGATGGGAGCCCACGACACCGCTGATCGACGGCCTGGCGAGGACCATCAGGTACTTCAAGGGAGTGCTCGATGGCTGATGCCCCGGCAAACCCGTTTGGCACGGACCCCCTCCTCACCGAGCTGGCGTATCGTGTCAGGCGTTTTGGCGAGGTCATCCCCGACCTTGTCGGGAGGCGGCTTGCGCTGTACGGGGCCGGGGCGATTGCCCGCGAGGTCATCCACCAGCATGCGGACAAGGTCGACATCATGGCCCTGGTCGAGGAGCATCCCTCGCGCGACGACGTCGAGGGCATCCCTGTGCTGTCGCTCGAGGATGCCGTTGACCGAGGCGTCGACACCATCGTCATAGCCACCAAGTCCTCGGTGGAGCTATACGTGGCCAGGCGCATCGGGGCGTTCTGCGCAGAGCGGGGCATTGCCCTTCTCGACCTCTATGGCAACGACGTCCCCGAGCTCATGTCCCATGACGAGGCGCTGCCCCTGGACCGCCTGCTTGGGCTGGTGGAAGGATATGACGTGCTCTGCGTCGACGCCGCCTCCCTCAGGTGCAACGGCCTCGAGTACTGGGTGACCCGTCAGGCGGGCATCGTGGTGCCGCGCGACGAGATCCTTCGCCTGGTGCGGCATGCCAAGGAGTGCGGCGTGACCACCGTCACCCTGGTCGAGGAGTGGGGGGTCGGCTCCTATACCTCGGAGTTCCTCGACGGGTTCGACGTCGTGTTGAGGACGGGGGAGCTTGGCTGCACCAAGGAGAGCGGGGTCTTCCGCGTCCTCCGGTCGCGGTTCCCCGGCAAGCGCATTGCCCACGTGGGCAGCGGTCGCGACCGCGATGCCCTCATGCCACGCCTTGTGGGTGTCGATGGCTACTGCCTCCTCGAGGGCGAGGAGGTGCCCCTCGAGGAGCGTCTGGTCGGCACGACGTTGTCCCGTCCGGGCAACGGGGCCGAGCGAGTGATGCTCGACATGCTGGAGCGTGGGCCAAGCCGCGAGGGGACATCCCCGCAGTGGTCCTTTGGCTACCGCTGCCTGGGGCCCCTGCTCGTTGGCTACGTGTCCTGGCTTGCGAATAACGTCCACGAGCTCGATGGCGTTATCTTCCCGGCGCGTGACGGCTGGCTCATGCGCAGGGCGTACGAGGCGTTTGTGGAGGCGCGGTCGAGCCTTTCCCTTCCTCCATCGTGCTACCTGCCCATCTCCCGCAAGGCGGCGCTCAGGGCCATCCTCGACGAACCCGAGTTCCGCGACATGCTTCCCAGCTGCGTCTCGGGCCTCACGCCGAGTGAGATGCTGCGCGACTTCGTGGGCCTGTCCGAGGACCGTTTCGTGGTTGCCTCCGGCCATGATGCCGACGACGAGCGCGACCGCCGGATGGCGACGCTCGACAACGCGGACGCCATCGCCCGCGCCGCCCAGGAGGCCCGCGAAAACATGCTGCGTCACCTGGACCTCCTTGGCCTTGGGGCAGGGAAGGCCTATGCGTTCTGCGACTTTGCCGCGCTCGGCACCTGCCAGTTCCTCTTCCAGCGGGTCGCCCCCTTCGAGCTCCATGGCCTGTACGTGGGGCTCAGGAACCCCCAATACCGCCCGGAGGGGGCAAACCCGCGCTCGTTCCTTCCCGTCCGGCGCTTTGGCCTGGACACGCTCCTGCTCACCATAGAGCCCTACCTCTGCTCAGCCGACCCCTGCCTCGCGGGCTTCGACGGGGAGGGGAGGCCGGTCTATGCGCGCGAGACGAGGGATGCCGAGGAGATTGGCGCCATGCTGCTCGCACACGAGGGAGCCATGGCGTTCGTCGGCGAGTTCCTTGGCGAGCCCGGCTCGGATGATGGCGTGGTGGGGGAACGCCTGGTCTGCGAGGTGCTCGAGCACGAGGTCGACACCATGCCCCCCTTGGGCAGGATCGACGACCTGACGGGCAAGCCCTATGCCCTGGGGACGCAGGCGGCTGCCGAGCGCAGCGTCCGCGACGTCCTGCTGGGGCTGCTTGGTGCGTTCGACCGCGTGTGCTCCAAGCACGGGCTCTCCTATGTGGCCACCCACGGGACGCTCCTGGGTGCGGTGCGCGACGGGGGCTTTGCCGCAGGCGACGACGACCTCGACGTCGCCATGCCGCGTGCCGACTACGACCGTCTGGTCGAGCTTGCGCAAGAGGGAGCCTTTGCCGAGCCGTACGCGCTGCAGACCCCCGAGAACGACCCCAGCTGCTTTGTTGGCGGGTACGCCCGCCTGCGTGACGCCTCGACCACGGCCGTCGTGCCCGGGGACGAGGGCAGGGATGGCAACCAGGGCATGTGGATGGACGTGATGCCGCTCGACGACTGCCCCGTCGAGGACGCCGCGGTCGAGAGGCGCCAGCGCCTCGTGCGGACCTGGCAGCGGGCCCTGTACGTCAAGACCTATGGCTTCGACATGCGCCGGCTCTGGGGCACCGACCCGCGCAAGATGAGCGGCTTCTTCCTGCTTGCCGACCTCACGAGGCGCGACGTGCTGCTGCGGCGCCTGAGGCGTGCCTGCACGGCCTGCCGCCCCACGGGCATGCTCACCATCTTCTGCGGCAACTATCGCAACCGCCGCAACGACGTGCGCTTCCGCGCCGAGGACGTTGCCACCGCGCGTCGCGTGCCCTTCTGCGGCACCACCATCCCCATCCCCGCGAACGCCGAGGACTGGCTTGACAGGCGCTATGGGCCAAGCTGGCGAGAGGTGCCAGAGGAGCTGCCGGAGCGGAGCGCCCATGACGTCCTGCTCGACCCCAACATGCCCTACGAGCAGTACCTGCGCAGCTGGAGGGAGGGCCAGCATGACTGACGGAGCGGGTCTGGTCGGCTTCACCGCCGGTGTCTACGACCTCTTCCACGTAGGCCACCTCAACCTGCTCGAGGCGTCGAGGGGGCGCTGCGACTACCTCCGCGTGGGGGTCATCTCCGACGAGCTGTGCTGGGTGCTCAAGCGCGTGAGGCCGTTCGTGCCCCTCGAGGAGCGCATGCGCATCGTCGACGCCCTCTCGTGCGTGGACGAGGTGGTGGCCATCCGCGAGGAGCGCCTGCTCTCGAAGGTCGAGGCCTACTACGAGTGGGGCTTTGACGTGGCCTTCACCGGGGACGACCACAGGGGCGACCCGTACTGGGAGCGCGAGGGCGAGGTCCTTGCGGGCCTTGGCGCACGCATCGAGTACCTGCCCTACACGAAGTCGACCTCGTCCACCCAGCTGCGCAAGGCCATCGAGGACGGGCGGCTACTCGGCTAGCGCCGGGACGTCCTCTTGGGGCGGCTCGTCTCCCCTGCGCTCGACGTCGAGGTCGAGTGCGGAGATGGGCTCCCCGTGGACGACCGCGCCCAGTGCGAGGACGTAGATGTTCGCGGTGATCATGACCGGCGAACACTCGAGCAGCCCGTAGACGAGTCCCGTGGACATGAGCAGCAGGCAGGCGTTGGCGTGGCGCTCGCGCACCGCCCTCACGCAGAGGACGATCATGCTTCCAAAGAGCAGGACGTGCGCGATGATGCCGTGGCGCAAAAGGATGTGCTGGTAGCCATTGTCCACGAGGAACGGCTGATAGAAGCCGGGGCCAATGTCGAGGGCGACCGGGGGGTTGCCAAAGACGTCCCGTCCCAGGAGCTGGGGCGGGTACAGGTCATAGAACGCCTGCGCCAGCGAGATTCGGAAGGAGAGCAGGTAGTCGACGGTCGCGAGGGGCCCGGAAGGCGTGCCCAGGACGATCATGGCAAGCAGGCTCCCGCCAAGGCAGAGGACGAGGAGTGCGAGGCAGCAGGCCGGGGCGACCGAGCGCAGCCATCGCATGAGGCTCCCGTCCCCGAGTGCCGAGAACTGGACCAGCGCCGTCGTCAGGAGCATGCAGATCGTGGCCGAGCGGCACTTGGCGATGGCCGTTGCCAGCACGAGCAAGAGCACGGTGACGACGAGGTGCGTCCGCGGCCTCTTCTTCCAGAACAGGGCCCCGAGCATGGCGCAGAGTATGTAGCAGACGATCCCGAGGCCGTTGGGACCACGGTAGCCAAGGGACGGCCTGATCTCTCCCGTCCCCAGGCGGACGCCCGTGACGCCCTCGGACAGGCCAAAGAAACTCAGGGCGATCGTGAGGACGAGCATGGTCACGACGGGAACCAGGGCGACCTTGATGGTGCGCCTCAAGTCGATCCCGCGCGAGCCGATGACGAACAGGGCGGTCCACATGAGGGCCCGGTCACGGCATATCCTGGCGCTCACGCACAGGACGGACACGACCGCCACGTAGGCGAGCCACTCGTACCAGCGGTGGCCCTCGAGCACGAGCTTGAGGACGATGAGGCCCGCGACGAGGAGGTGGAAGCAGGTGTGGAACGCGGGGGTCGTGGGTATGAGGGTGGACGACCACGCGGCGCGCCAGGCGACGCTCGAGGTGAGGAACAGGAACAGGGCGACGAGGAACAGCGACTCGGGCAGCTCGGCGGTGCCGAGGAGGCGGCGAAGGACGCCCCTCGCCCCCTCCGACGGGCGGATGGAGCGATCGCCCATCTCGCTTGCTGCCGTGTGCACCTGCCACCTCCCATGGGATGACGGGCATCCCGTCTTTCCCAAAGCTCGTGTTATTGCCGACAATGATATCGGTTTCGCATACGCCGTGCTTGCCAACTGCCATAATAGGGCTTTGGACAGTCAGCAGTCGAAGGGTGCATCTGTTGGGCAAGGGTACGGCATCGGGCGCCATGACGTGCGCCTCGTGGGAGGTGGTGAGCACATGAAAATCCTCTTCGTGTCGCAGCACTACTGGCCCGAGCCCCTCGACAGCACCGGCATCTGCGAGGGACTCGTCGAGCGCGGCCACGAGGTCTGTGCCCTGGTGGGCCAGCCCAACTATCCCGGAGGCAAGGTCTATCCCGGCTACCAGGCCTCCTGGGTCACGCGCGAGGAGCACAACGGCGTCCAGATCGTGCGGTCGCCCCTGCACCCGCGGGGCACGTCGGTCATCGACCGCGTGTGGAACTACTACAGCTTCGCAGGTCGGGCGACGAAGGTGTCCCGGACGCTGCCGGACGACTTTGACGTCGTGCTCTCATACCAGACCTCGCCCGTCCTCATGGTGGAGCCTGCCATAGACTACTGCCGTCGCACGGGGGCGCCGCTGCTGCTGTACTGCCTCGACATCTGGCCCGAGTGCCTCACGGCCGGCGGCATCAAGGCGGGCTCTCCCATCTACGAGTACTTCAGGCGCGTCTCCCGCGGCATCTACCAGGAGGCGGACCTCATGGCCGTGAGCTCGCCTTTGTTCGTGCAGTACCTGCAGGACGTGGTGGGGGTCGAGCTCGACGGGGCCATCGACCTGCCCCACTTCGCGCCGAGCGGCTTCCTCGCCCCCAACGTGGACCCCCATCCGGGCTTCGACGCCGACAAGGTCAACATCACCTTCGCGGGCAACGTGGGGTCGGCGCAGTCCCCCCAGACCATCGTCCGCGCCGCAAGGCTGCTCGCCGACGACCAGCGGATCGCCCTCCACATCCTGGGGGATGGCTCCGAGCTGGCGGGAAGCCAGGCCCTCGCGAACGAGCTGGGCGTCACCAACCTCACGTTCTGGGGACGCCACCCGCTCGAGGACATGCCCTCCTTCTACGCCGCCTCCGACGCCATGCTCATCACCTTTGCCGACGAGCGCCTCCTGGGCTACACGCTCCCGCTCAAGACGTACACCTACCTCGCGAGCGGGAAGCCCATCCTAGGGTCGCTCAACGGCGACGTGTGCCGCGTCATCGAGGACGCGCAGTGCGGCCTCTTCGCCCCCGCGGAGGACGCGGAGGGGCTCGCCAGGATCTGCCGGGACTTCGCCGACCTCGACGGGGACGAGCGGGCGAGGCTGGGCGCCAACGCACGCGCCTACTATGACAACCACTACACCGCCGAGTGCTTCTTCCAGACCCTGGAGACGGCGCTCGAGAGCCTTAAGGGGACACGACATGGCTGCTGACATGAGGGCCTTCGCTGGCAAGACGCTGCTCATCACGGGCGGGACGGGCTCGTTTGGCTCGACGGTGCTGCGGCACCTGCTCGACTCTGACGTCGCCGAGATCCGCATCTTCTCGCGTGACGAGAAGAAGCAGGACGACATGAGGCATGCCCTGCAGGTCTCCGGTCGCAAGGCGCCCGAGCGTGTCCGCTTCTACGTGGGCGACGTGCGCAGCGAGCGCTCGGTCGAGGACGTCATGCGCGGGGTCGACTACGTCTTCCACGCGGCGGCGCTCAAGCAGGTCCCCAGCTGCGAGTTCTTCCCCATGGAGGCCGTGCGGACCAACGTCATCGGCACCGACAACGTCCTCCATGCGGCCATCGCCGAGGGCGTCGAGCGCGTGGTGTGCCTCTCCACCGACAAGGCCGCCTATCCCATCAACGCCATGGGCACCTCGAAGGCCATGATGGAGAAGGTGGTCTATGCCAACGCGCGCAACGGCGCCGGCACCACCACCATCTGCTGCACGCGCTACGGCAACGTCATGTGCTCGCGCGGCAGCGTCATCCCGCTGTTCATGGACCAGATCGCCAAGGGCGACCCCATCACGGTGACCGACCCCGACATGACGCGCTTCCTCATGAGCCTCGACGAGGCGGTCGACCTCGTGTGCTTTGCCTTCGAGCACGCCAATCCCGGAGACCTCTTCGTCCAGAAGTCCCCCGCCTCGACCATCGGCACGCTCGCGAACGCGGTCCAGCGCCTCTTTGGCGACACCGGCATGCGCATCATCGGCCGCCGTCACGGCGAGAAGGTCTCCGAGACCCTCATGACCGCCGAGGAGAGCCTCCGTGCCGAGGACTTGGGCCACTACTACCGCGTGGTGGCGGACTCGCGCGACCTCAACTACGACAAGTTCGTCGTCGACGGCGCCTCGCTTGCCGTCCAGGGCGAGTCGTACACCTCCGACAACACCGAGCGACTTGATGTCGACGCCACGGTCGAGAAGATCCTCGAGGCCGACTACGTGCGCCAAGCCCTTGGCCTGGATGCGTGATCGTCGTGCGGGTCCTCGTCACTGGCGCCGCCGGCTTCGTCGGCAGCAACCTCACCTGGGCCCTCCGCAACATCGCGGAGGGACGTGACCGCAGGGACTGGGTGGCGCCGCTGCGCGACGTCGAGGTGCTCGAGCTCGACCGCGACAATGCCGCCGAACTGTCCAAGCTTGCCGCGCAGGCCGACTTCGTCATCCACCTGGCCGGTGTGAACCGCGCCGATGACCCCACGACGCTGCTCGAGGGCAACCGCGCGCTTGCGGAGAACCTCGTGCGGGCGCTGGAGGACGCGGGCAACAGCTGTCCGGTGCTTCTCGCCTCGTCCGTTCAGGCGACGCTCGAGGGCCGCTTCGCCAACAGCGCCTACGGGCGTGGCAAGCTGGCCGCCGAGGAGGCCATCACCGCGTATGGTGCGCGCACCGGTGCCCGGACCTGCATCTACCGGCTTGTCAACGTGTATGGCAAGTGGTGCCGCCCCAACTACAACTCCGCGGTCGCGACCTTCTGCCACAACGTCGCGCGCGACCTGCCCATCACCGTCAACGACCCCGCGGTCGCCCTCGACCTCGTCTACGTGGACGACCTGGTCGAGGAGTTCCTGCGCGCCCTTTTGGGCCAGGAGACGCGGGGGATAGACGGCCTGTGCCATGCGGGGCCCGTCGACCATGCCACGGTGGGGGAGCTCGCCGAGACCATCCGCTCCTTCCATGCCGCGCGCACGGGGGTCGAGGCGCCCGACTGCACGCCGGGGTCGCTGCGCAAGAAGCTCCTCTCGACGTACCGCTCCTACCTGCCGCCCGACAGGCTCGCGTACGACCTCGACGCCCACGTCGACGAGCGGGGATTCTTCGCCGAGTTCCTCCGCACGCCCTCCTCGGGGCAGGTGTCGGTCAACCTGTGCCGTCCCGGACAGGTGAAGGGCAACCACTGGCACAACACCAAGTGGGAGAAGTTCCTCGTGGTGAGCGGCGAGGCGCTCGTCCGCCTGCGCCAGGTGCCCCACGGCAGCGGGGCCTGTTCGGGTGACGTCATCGAGTTCCGCGTCAGCGGGAGCGAGCCGCGCGTCGTGGAGATGCCGCCCGGGTACGCCCACAGCATCGCCAACACGTCCCCCGACCAGGACCTGGTTCTCATCATCTGGAGCAACGAGGCCTTCGACCCCGACCGCCCCGACACGTACTACCTGGAGGTGTAGGGAATGTCCAAGCTCAGGCTCATGACCGTCGTGGGCACCCGTCCCGAGATCATCCGCCTCTCCGAGGTCATCAAGTGCTGCGACCGGCACTTCGACCAGTACCTGGTCCACACCGGCCAGAACTACGACTACGAGCTCAACCAGGTGTTCTTCGAGGACCTGGCGCTCAGGGCGCCCGACGAGTACCTGGACGTGGTGGGGGAGGGCCTTGGCGAGACCATCGGCAACGTGATCACGCGCTCCTTCGCCTGCCTCGAGCGGGTGCGTCCCGACGCCCTGCTCGTCCTGGGCGACACCAACAGCTGCCTGTGCACCATCGCGGCCAAGCGCCTGCACGTGCCCATCTTCCACATGGAGGCGGGCAACCGCTGCTTTGACGAGCGGCTTCCCGAGGAGACCAACCGTCGCATCGTCGACCACATCGCCGACGTCAACATCTGCTACTCGGAGCATGCGCGCAGGAACCTCCTCGCCGAGGGCCTGCCCCGCGAGCGCACCTTCGTGAGCGGGAGCCCCATGGCCGAGGTCCTCTCCGCCAACTGGGCACGCATCGAGGCATCCGACGTCCTGGCGCGCCTTGGCCTCGAGCAGGGGCGCTACCTGCTGCTCTCGGCTCACCGCGAGGAGAACGTCGACGACGAGCGGAGCTTCCTCACCCTCATGGGCTCGGTCAACCAGCTTGCCGAGACGTACGGCATGCCCATTCTCTACAGCGTGCACCCCCGGAGCGCCAAGTGGATCGAGCGACGCGGCTTCGAGTTCAACCCGCTCGTGCGCATGCACGCCCCGCTCTCGTTCACCGACTACAACAGCCTGCAGATGAACGCCGCCTGCGTGGTCTCGGACTCCGGGACCCTGCCCGAGGAGGCCGCCTGGTATGCGGCGCGCGGCCATGCCTTCCCGGCGGTGTGCGTGCGCACCTCCACCGAGAGGCCCGAGGCTCTGGAGCAGGGCACTTTCGTGCTGGGCTCCATCGCCGCCGACCAGGTGGTGCAGGCGGTTGACCTGGCCATGGCGTCGCATGCCGCGGGCGAGCTCCCGGCCCCGGTCTCGTGCTACCAGGACGAGAACGTGTCCACCAAGGTCGTCCGCATCATCCAGTCGTATGCCGCCATCGTCGACGATGTGGTGTGGAGGAAGGGCGCCCGTTGATATACGCGCAGGTCAACAGCGTGCCCTATGGCTCGACCGGTGCTGTCATGCGTCAGGTGCACGCCGAGCGCGTGGCGGCGGGCGACGAGTCGTGGATGCTCTGGGGCCGCGGCAGGAAGGCCGAGGGGCCGCATGAGTTCAACTACGGCACCCGCGCCGGCACGCTCACCGACGTTGCCCTCACGCGCCTCGACGGACGTGCCGGGCTGCACTCGGTGGCTGCCACGCGGCGCCTCCTCGCCAAGCTCGACGAGATCGGTCCCGACGTGGTGCACCTGCACAACCTCCATGGCTACCACGTCAACTACGAGCTGCTCTTTGCCTGGCTGGCCTCGCGCGGCCAACGCACCGCCTGGACCCTGCACGACTGCTGGCCCCTCACGGGACACTGCGCGTACTTCACGTACGTGGGGTGCGAGCAATGGGTCACGGGATGCCCCGGCCCCGGGCGTTGCCCGCAGCTGGGCACCTATCCCAGCACCTGGCGCGCCTCGACCTGCGCCGAGAACTGGGAGCGCAAGCGGGCGGCCTTCACGTCGCTTCCGCACGACCTGCTCACCATCGTCACCCCCTCGCAGTGGCTGGCAGACATCGTCGGCCGCTCCTTCCTGGGCGGGTATCCCGTCGAGGTCCGTCCCAACACGGTGGACGCCAGCGTCTTCAGGCCCACGCCGAGCGACTTCCGCGCGCGCCACGGGCTCGAGGGACGGTACGTGGTGCTGGGCGTTGCGGCGCCATGGACCGAGCGCAAGGGCCTGCCCGACTTCCTCGAGCTGCGCCGTCGCCTGCCGGATGGCGTCGCCATCGTCCTCGTGGGCCTGTCCCCTCGGCAGCGGAAGGGGCTCCCTGCGGGGATCCTGGGAATCGAGCGGGTCGAGCCCGAGGAGCTTGCACGCATCTATACCGCATCTGACCTGCTCTTCGTTCCCAGCAGGGAGGAGACCTTCGGCATGACCATCCTCGAGGCCTCCCTGTGCGGCTGCCCGAGCCTCGCCTATGCCGGGGGCGCCACCGCCGAGACCTGCGGGCGCGTGGGCGGACACGTCGTCACCACCCTCGACGAGGCCGTCTCCCTCATCGAGGCGTACGCCGCCCTCGCGTGACGGCCTTGGAAGGAGCAAGCGCATGAGCCCCGATGCCAACGGACCCTGCAAGGTCCTCGTCACCCGCTTCTACAGCTATGCGTTTGGCGGGATCGAGTCCTACCTCGACGCGCTTCTGCCCGGCCTCGTCGAGTGCGGCATCGAGCCGACCGTCGTCACGGTCGGGGGCGTCGCCGATTCCCAGCGCAGCTTCCTGGACTCGTTGGGCATTCCCGTCATCGAGGGCAGGGTCCTGCCCGACCTAGGGGTGCGGCGCAGCCTCGTCGACCGCATGGGGGACAAGCGTCGTGCGCGTCGGTTCTTCCGTCGGGTGCTCGCGGAGGGCTCGTTCGACGCCATCCACGTCAACACGAGCGCCCCATGGGTCCAGCACGCGCTGCTCAAGGAGGCGGTCCGCGCGGGCGTGCCCGTTCGCATCGCGCATGGGCACGCCTGGATGCCTTGGGAGCGCTTTCCCTTTGGGTTCACGCACGCGCTCTACACCCGCAGCATCGCTCGGAGCGCGACGCATATCCTCGCGTGCTCGGACCTTGCCGGCAGGTACCTCTATGGAGCCACGCTCTGGCAGGAGCGGGGGGTGACGGTGAAAAACGGTATCGACGTCGACGACTTCGCCCCGTCGCCCGAAGCGCGCCGCTCCGTGCGCGAGGGGAGCGCGTCCGGGCTTGTCATGGGAAGCGTCACCCGCTTCACGCCCGAGAAGAACGTGCCCTTCCTCCTCGAGGTGTTCGCCGCCGTGCGCAGGCTGCGTCCGGATGCCCGCCTGTGGCTGGTGGGTGATGGGCCCCAGCGCCAGGAGCTCGAGCGACGGGCGGCCGAGCTTGGGATCGCCGACGGCGTGACCTTCTGGGGCCAGCGCGACGACGTCCCCACGCTTCTGCAGGGCATGGACGTCATGCTGCTGCCGTCCGTCCGGGAGGGGCTGCCCATCTCCCTGATCGAGGCCCAGGCGGCGGGGCTGCCCTGTGTCGTCTCGAGCAACGTCTCGGGCGAGGTCGACGTCCCGGGCTGTCCCATCTGGCACCTCTCGCTCGACGAGCCCGCCGAGCGCTGGGCAGAGCGCGTCATCGCGTGTGCCGACGCTCGCATCGCGAACGGTGTCGAGCTGGCGCGCGCGGCGGGCTTTGACGCCCGCGACTGCGCACAAGAGATGGCCCTGCGCTACCGCGGGGCCATCTAGCTCGTCAGACCTGTTTGGACGATCCCTACTTCTGGCTGGGGTGCTTCTCGAAGAAGTCGAAGCGCGGGGGCAGCTGCTCGATGGCGTGGGCCGCGGCGTTGCCGCCGGCAAGCTCGACGACGCCCTCGAAGGCGTGGTCCCAGCCAAAGAACGTCTCGGCCGGGATGCGCAGGAACTCCGCGATGCGCTCGCAGCCGGAGGGCACCACGGGGTGCATGATCAGGGCGAGGGTGCGCAAGGATCGGAAGGCGTCGGCAAGGGCCGCCTCGTAGGCAGCGTCGTCGCCCTTGGCGGCCTTGGAGGCGTCGTCCCAGCGCTTGTTGGCGTTGCGGCCAAACTCCTCGGCGACGCTCAGGGCCTCGTGGGCGTTGAAGGCGTGGGCCGCGCGCTCGAAGGCGAGGGTCGCCTCGTCGCAGGCTGCGACGCAGGCCTCGCTGGGGGCCGTGGTGGGCAGGTGCCCGTCGCACACGTTGGCCGCGCCGTAGAAGCAGCTGCGGGCCAGGCGGTTGAAGATGTTGGTGAGGAAGGCGCTCTCCTTGAGGGCGGGGTCGACCACGCGCGGGTCGTCCTTGAC
>CAMPCT010000006.1 GCA_946647055.1 uncultured Atopobium sp.
CGCGCATCTGCTTCTCGGCGCGGCCGTCGATGCCGTAGGAGATGGCGTAGCGCGTCGGCACGCAGTCCTCGTCCACGGCGACGCAGCACAGTCCGAGGGCGCTGGTGGTCACGGCCTTGATGTCGGCAGGGTCGACGCCGCTCTTGGCGATGAGGCCGCGCGAGACGGTGCAGAAGTCGCCCCACCAGTCCTTCTCGGCATCGTATTCGTAGGCGTTGGCAAACGGGCTCATGGCCTCGTGCGTCGCAGAGCTGGTCGCCACGATGTTGGCGTCGACGTCGATGAGGACGCCCTTGGTCTCGGAGGTGCCCGTGTCGATTCCCATGAAGTACGCCGTCATTGTCCGTTCACTCCTTCCGTCGGTCCCAGCCTGCTCGACGCATGCCACCGGAACGCCGTCTATGCCCTGTTGCGAACCGTGAAGCTGCACTTGTCCCCGCGCGTGTAGGAGCGGGTGAACTCCACGACCTCGTCGTTCTTGTCGTAGGTGTAGCAGGTGAACAGCAGCACCGCCTGCCCCGGCTCGACGCCGAGCATGCGCGCGTCGCGTGCCTCGAGCGAGACCAGGTCGAGCGTCTGCCACGCCCTGACCGGGCTTACCCCATAGAAGCCATAGACCTCGTAGAGGCTGAAGACGCCCAGATCGATGCCATCGAGCTTGGGCACCTTGCTGGTGGGCACGAAGGTGTGCTCGATGGAGATGGGCTCGCCGTTGGCAGAGTTGAGGCGGCGCACGTAGAAGATCTCGTCGTCCTCGTCGATTCCAAAGATGCGCGCGTACTTCTTGCCCGCCTTGCGACGCGTCTTCGCGAGGATCTTGGTGCCCGGCTCGGCATCGCGCTCGTGGATGGTCTGGCGGAAGCCCGAGAGCGAGTCGAGGTCGCGCTCGATGCGGTCGCCCACCACGAAGGCCCCCTTGCCCTGGATGCGCCTGAGCAGGCCCTCGTTCACGAGTGCGTCGATGGCGTTGCGCACGGTGAGGCGGTTGACGCCATAGGTCTCGGAGAGCTCGTTCTCCGAGGGGATCGCCATGCCGGGGGGATACTCACCCTCCTCGATCTTGTTGCGCACGACCTCGCGCAGCTGAAGGTAGATGGGAGACTTGTAGTCGGCCTTTGCCATGGCCCTCACCTCGCCGTCATCTCGGTCGCAAAGCGGATGTACTCGGAGAGCGCGACGGTCTTGTAGTACTCCACCGGCTCACCGGACGCGTCGACCATCAGGCCCGACTTGAAGATGACGGGATGCCCCTCCTCCATGCCGAGCAGCTCTGCCTCGGTGGCGTCAAGCGTGCTCACCGAGATACGCTCCTCGCCGCTGATGGGCTTGATGCCGTACTCGTCATGGAGGACGTCGAACAGCGACTCGCGCTCGAAGTCGTGGCGTTCGATCCCCCTGCAGTTGGTGGTGTTGACCAGCGTGGACTCGATGGAGCAGGGCACCCCGTCGATGAGACGGACGCGCTTGAGGGCGAACACCTCCGTCCCCAAGGGGACATGGAGGTTGCGCGTGACGGTCTTGTCCGCCTCCTGGATCTCGGCGTAGACCAGACGTGCGCCGGGAATGCGGCCGTTCATGCGAACCGCCTCGGAGAAGCCATAGACGTCCTGGAGGTTGCGCACGAGCTTTGGCTTGGCGACGAAGGTCCCCGATCCCATGCGGCAGTACAGGATGCCGTCGTCCACCAGGCGCTGGATGGCGTTGCGCAGCGTGGTGCGGTTGAGGTCCCACATGGCGCACATGTCGCGCTCCGACGGCAGGCGGTCATCGGGCTGGAGGCCGTTGTCGACGATGTAGCTCTCCACGAGCTCGGTCGCATAGTCCCGTGAGCTCATCGCATGCTTTCTCTTCATGGACACCTCATCCGGTTGTAACAAGAAATGCCAGACTGTGCCAATTTTAGTCTTCGTCAGAGGTGTCAAAGCCAATTTCATACCAATTTTTGGTGAGCGGCGTGACAGGGGGACGGGTCGCCTGCCACGCTGTGAGGGCGCGGCGGGCGACCCGTCCCCCTGTCACGCCCTACTCGCCCATGACCTGAATCATGATGGTGCGCGACGAGGGGCCGTCGAACTCGCAGAAGTACACGTCCTGGGCACCACCACGGTCGACCTTCCCCTCGTGCACGAGGAAGTGCACGTGGCTTCCCATGAGCAGGCTCTTGAGGTGACCGGTGGGATTGCCCGCCGTGGAGCCGTAGTCCTTGAGCATGCGTGCGTGAGCGTAGGGATGGTCCTCGGGCACCAGGCGCCCCAGGAACTCCTTGATGTCGCTCTCCAGGCACTCGAGCGCCTCGTTGGTGGTCACGCCCGTCGTGGTGTGGCGGGTAATGACCGTGACGATGCCCTCTTGGATGCCGCTCTCGGCGACCGCCCTCTCGACCTCGTCGGTGATGATGAAGTACTGGTTGTACTCGCTGGTCAGGAAGTTCAGCGACGTCGTCTTGATCATGGCCGTACCCCCTAGTCCAGTCCGCCGAGGAACTCGATGGCGTTGGTGCCCTTGATGAGCTCGACCGTGCTCTCTCGCAGGCCAAGGCCGTCGAGCGCATGGGCCATGCGGATCTGCTCGAAGCGCGGGTTGTTGCTGCCAAACATCACCTGGTGGCGCAGGCTCCGGTCGACCCAGGTGAGGGCGACCTCGTGCTTGAAGAGGCGGTCGAAGAACTCCCGTGCGTTGTCAAAGTAGAGGATGCCCGTGTCGGTGTAGACGTTCCTGTACTTGACCATGAGCATCGCGCACTCCTCTGCCCAGGGCCAGCCAAAGCGCGAGAGGCAGATGCGAAGCCCTGGCCGGGTCGCCGCGAGCTCCTCGTACTCCACGGGACGTCCGTACCTGGCAAGTGAGTTGGGCTCCCACGACATGCCCGCGTTGAAGATGATGGGCCGGTCAAAGGCCTCGCAGATGTCGTAGAGGCGCGTCAGGCGCTCGTCATCCGGATAGATGTGGGAGCGGCCGAGATGCAGGTGAAGGCCCTTGAGTCGCAGGTCGGCAAAGGCACGCTCGAGCTCCTCGGCGGCGTTGGGCATGAGGGGGTCGACGCTCGCGATGCCAATGAAGCGCTCGGGCTCGCAGTCAACGAGCGTGCGTATCTCGTCATTGGAGACGATGGGCTCGCCATGCTCGGAGCTGTAGTCCTGGGCAAGCAGCGCCATCTTGTCGAGGCCGGCACAGCGCATCTGGTTCTTGATGTGCTCGAGCTTGGCGATGCCGTTGAGGTGGATGTCGAGCGCCTCGTGGCGCAGCTCCTCCTTGCGCTCGTCCCCATTGATGGGCTCGTAGAAGGCCGGGAGGACGTGGATGTCGATGAACATGGGTGTGACTCCTCCTTCCCCCAGGCGGCACCCAGCCGCCCGGGGTGCGTCCCCTTAGGCCTCGAGCATCGCCTTGATGTTGTTGATGGCGCGCTTGGCGTACAGGCGCGGCTCGTTGATGTAGCCGGTGACCAGCTCGATCGTGGCCGTGCGGTCGTAGTGGTAGTAGTTCGCGATCTCCTGCATGAGCTCCGGCAGGGGCAGGACGCCCTCGCCCGGCATGACGTGGGAGTCGTCGACGCCGTTGGAGTCGATGATGTGCAGGTGATACAGCTTGTCGCCCAGCTTGTTGAAGTAGCTCGTGATCTGCTCCTGCTGCTGGAAGGGCGGGACGATGTCGCACATGGCCATGAGGTAGTCGGAGTCGACGTGCTCGAAGAGGTCGATGAGGTCGTTGGCACTCTTGAAGACGTTGGACTCCATCGTGGTGAGCGGCTCGATGACGATGCGGACGCCCACGTTCTCGGCATAGGCCGTGAGCTCCTCGCAGGTGCGGTAGAGCCGGTCGCGGATCTCGGACGGCTTGGTGTCGTATCCGGCATGCGCAGGCGAGATGAGCATGTAGTCGCTGCCCAGCTGCTTGCCGGCGTCGAGACAGATCTTGAGGTAGCGCACCGCGTCCTCGCGCTGGCGCTCGGAGCCGATCATGAAGTTGTAGGGATAGCCGTTGTGCTCGGGGCACCAGCCGGTGATGGGCACGCCGTACTTGTCACGCAGGCGCAGGACCTCGTCGATCTCGCCGGCGAGCAGGTCGGGGGCGAAGGCGTGCGGGCGGCCGCCCCACAGCTCGATGTAGTCGTAGCCAAAGCGTGCGGCGTCCTCGAAGATGTCCTCGAGCGGGTTGCGCTGGTAACCAGAGGTGAACATGCCGATCTTCATTGCCATGTCGATCATCCTTTCGTTCGCAACATTCCTGCTGTGATCTCGTGCGCTTTCGCGCGTTGTGCCTAGCCTGGCCTACTCGTCAATCACCCATGGTTCGAAGACGCCGACGACCTCGGAGGCGACACGAGCGCCGTCGCGCAGGCAACCCGCTATGTCCCTGCCCTTGAGCACGCCCGCCAGGAAGCCCGCGATGAACGAGTCGCCCGCACCGACGGTGTTGACCACGTTGGGCTGCGGGACGACATTGCCCTCGTAGAAGACCACGCCGTTGTATGCCAGCGAGCCCTCCTCGCCAAAGGTGGCGACGGCGACCTTCATGCCGTACTCGTTCACCATCCTGCGGAGGAACTCGCGCGGCTCGGGATCATTGCGGCTGCCGATGCCCTTGTACGAGAAGAAGCCGTAGTCGATGGCGCCACGAGTCGTCTCGAGCATGGCCGGGAGTCGCTCGTCGTTGGAGGTGGCGTAGTCAAAGGCCGTGAGGGCGCCCAGGTCGTGAATCTTGCCCATGACGTTCTCGGCCTTGCCCCAGAAGGCGGTGAAGACCAGGTCGTGCTCCGCGGCGAAGCGCACGTCCTCCTCATCGAAGACCATGTCGGCAAGCACGCCCTCCTCGTACTCGCCGTGGACGCGGTCGTTCTCGTCGAGCGTCATGTAGGTGATGGCGGTCTTGCCCTCCGCGACCTTGAGGTGCGAGAGGTCCAGGCCCTCCTTGGTGAGGGCGTCGATCATCCACCTACCGTTCTCGTCGGAGCCGGTGGTCGATATGATCGAGACGGGAATGCCCAGCTTGCGCATGTTGACGCCAGTGTCAACGACGTTGCCTGTGGGATAGCGGCGACCTATGTTGGTGTAGTCGTCGATGCAGTTGTCGCCAATGCCTGCAGCCTTCTTCACGATGCCCTCCCCTTCTGCGTCATTCGGCGTGGCGCAATCGGTATGGAAAAGTGCATAACTTATATAGCATCTTATCTGCATCCCGCTCTCTCGACTTCTCCGCGCCCCCTCTTGTCCCGTCAACGGCAACTTGCAGCCGATGGACGTATGAAGCTCGCGGATGCCCCGCTGATATACTGGGGCTTGTCGCGACGACTCGTACGCAGGCACCATCGGAGGGGACGGGGGTCCGCAGTGGACGAGCAGCAGGAGCAGCAGGAGTACATCGAGGTCCGCCCGTACACGGGAGAGGAGATCTACCTGCCCATCTGGGAGGAGAAGTCCGCGCCCCTCGAGGTGCAGCTGGGGTGTGGCTGGCACCAGTGCAAGTTCTGCGACTTCGCCAATGACCCCCGGCACGTGTTCTCGCTCGCGGAGGTCGAGGCGAAGGCGAGCATGATCGCCCCCTACATGAAGGACCGGCCCCGCGTGTTCCTGCTTGGGGAGAACGCGCTCATGCTGCCCATGGAGCACCTGCGGGGCATCATGGACATCATCGGCGCATACTTCCCGCGCGCGTTCCAAGTGGCGTCATATGCCCGCTTTGACGACATCATGCGCAAGACCGACGACGAGCTCGAGGAGCTTGCCGACCTGGGACTGTGCGAGGTGCACATAGGCCTTGAGTCAGGCTGCCAGGACGTGCTCGACTTCATGAACAAGGGCATCGACCTCAACGACGCGCTCAGGGTGTGCGAGCGCCTGCATGACATCGGAATAGACTTCTCGTTCACCATGATCGCAGGACTGGGCGGAACCAAGCTCTGGGAGCGACACGCGCTCGAGTCCGCCCGGTTCCTCAACGCGTCACAGCCCAAGCGCGTCTGGCTGACGGGCCTCTTGCTCTGGCCCGACACGCCTCTGTTCCACATCGCCGAGGAGGGTGGCTTCGAGCAGCTGACGTTCCGCGAGCGTCTGCGCGAGGTGCGCGAGATGGTTGCCGCCCTCGAGTTGGACGACTGCATGTTCGTGGATTCCACGGTCCTGGGAGACTACACGGTGCACGGCCATCTGCCCGACCAGAAGGCAGACATGCTCAAGGCCATGGACCACCTGCTTGTTGCCGAGGGCCCCTATGACGTCGTGCCGCCCATACCCACGAAGTCACATCGCTGACGCCTAGGCATTGCCCGCCTCATAGAGCTCGACGAACTCCTCAAGGGGACCCACGTGCGTGTACAGGGTGCCGTTCGTCACGTTGAGGATGCGCCAGCGCTCCTTGCCCTTGTGGTCCCCCATGCGCTCGGTCATGCAATCACGTGCGAAGTCTCGCTGCTTGGGAGCGCACTCCTCCAGGAGGACCTCTATGTCGAGTATCGAGCACCCCTGCTGGAACGCCAGCATCTCCATGGTCGCAATCTGCGTGTCATCCGTCTCCGACTGGAGGGGATACGAGAACAGGCGCTTCCCCTTGTAGTAGAAACCCTTCCGGTACTCGGTCTTCATGGCACACCTCCTGGCGTGTCTTGTCCCGAAGCAGAGCCTTCCTCTGACGAAACGGGAGTCCCAACGACCAAACCATACCATATGCCCGCTCAGCGGTAACCCTGGCACCCCATGCGGGAATATGACGTATAATTGGTATAAGATTGGCACCAAGTTATCCAGCTCAACACAGAATGGCCCAGACGAGAGGAGCGAGACATGAAGGTTGCAGCGGCAGGCGACAACTGCGTCGATGTCTACGAGAAAGAAGGTCAGAGCTACCCCGGCGGCAATCCCGTCAACGTGGCCGTGTACCTGCGCAGGATGGGCCTCGACGCCTCGTTCACCAGCGTGGTGGGCGACGACCAGTGGGGCGCACGCATGGCCGAGGCCCTCACCGGCAAGGGCGTCGACATCTCGCACCTGCACGTCGAGCATGGCGACACCGCCGTCACCAAGGTCGAGATCGTCAACGGCAACCGCGTCTTTGGCGACTACATCGAGGGTGTCATGGAGACCTTCAAGCTCTCCGACGAGGACGTCGAGTTCATCTGTGGCCAGGACCTCTTCGTGAGCGGCATCTGGGGCCATTGCGACGACCGCCTCAAGGAGATCCACGACTCCGGCACCCCCGTGGTCTTCGACTACTCCGACCAGCCGCAGGACCCCATGGTCGACGCAACGCTCGCCTACGTCGACTACGCCTTCTTTGGCCTGGAGAGCGACGACAACGAGGAGGTTCGCGCCTTCATGGCCGAGAAGCAGGCCAAGGGTCCCAAGGTCGTCATCGTCACCCTGGGCGAGAACGGCAGCCTGGCCTATGACGGCAAGGACTACCACAAGGGCGACATCGTGAAGTGCGAGGTCGTCGACACCATGGGTGCCGGAGACTCCTTCATCGCCGGCTTCATCGTGGGCATCCTCGAGGGCCAGACCATCGACGAGTGCATGGTCACCGGCGCCAAGTCCTCCGCCGTCACCCTTGGCTACTCCGGCGCGTGGTAAGGTCTTGGGTGGCGTGTTGGGGGACATTCCCCGAATGCGCCAGCGCAAGGGTGCCAAATCCATAGGTCATGCGCGTTCGGGGAGCATCCCCCAACACGCCGCTGCGGAAGGGAACAACGATGGAGCAGCGTTTCACCGATCAGGTCGTCATCACCACGGGTGCCGCGGGAGGCATCGGAAAGGCCGTTGCCAAGCGCTTCTACGACGAAGGCGCCAAGGTCGTCATGCTCGACATCAAGAAGGAATGGGTCGACGGCGTCATCGAGTCGTTTGGCATGGACCCCGAGCGCGTCATGTCCGCCGGCTTCGACATCACCGACGAGGAGGCCGTCAAGGCGATCGTCGAGAGCGTGATGGAGCGGTGGGGTCGCATCGACGTCCTCAACAACATCGCCGGCAACGGCGGGGACCAGATGGACATGGAGGATAAGCCCCTGGGCGAGTGGACGATGGTCTACGACATCAACGTCTTTGGCACCGTGCGCATGATCAAGTACGTCCTGCCCATCATGAAGGCCCAGAAGTATGGCGTCATCACCAACACCTCGAGCATCTCGGGCATGTTCGGCTATGCCGGCGAGGCTGCGTACGGCTCGTCCAAGTGGGCGGTCCGCGGCCTCACCAAGAACATCGCCAACGAGAACGGCGGCAAGACCGGCGTCCGCGTGAACTCCGTGGCGCCCGGCTGGGTCAACACCGCCATGTTCCAGAAGGCGCTCGACGACTACATCGCCCAGGGCTACGAGGACCCCATGGAGAACGTCACGCTCGGCCCGCTGGGACGTCCCGCCGAGCCGTCCGAGATCGCGGCGGTCTTCGCCTTCCTCGCAAGTGACGACGCGGTCATCATCAACGGGTCCAACATCCTCTGCGACGGCGGCATCACGCTGGGATAGGCATCGCTGCCTATGCGAGTGCGTTCACGGCGCCGGGTCCCGCAAAGGACCCGGCGCCGTTCGTATGTGACACAAGACGCACATCCGACTCCCGCGACGCCTATACTGTCTCCTGTCTGGCACCAACAAGGAGACACCCATGCGCAACTGGACAAAGACCCTCCCCACCCTCGTCGCCGCCATCATGCTCGTCGGCTGTGCCACCCTCACGCCATCCGTCACGCTCGAGGACATCGAGGACGAGGGCTTCCGCACCTATCTGGCGGACACATACGACGCAAACGCGGACGGGCGCCTCGACGCTGACGAATGCGCGTCCGTGACCAGCATCTCGTTTGGCAGCGAGTACCCCGTGGAGTCCCTCGACGTGCGCGACGCCTTCCCCGCGCTCGAGTCCGTCGACGTCTCCTGCCCCACGCTCGTCTCAGTGAGCCTGTCCTCGTCCGCCGTCACCTCGGTCGACCTCTCCGGCTGCGGCGCGCTTGCCTCGCTTGACATCTCCGCGCCCGCCCTCGAGCGCATCGACGTGACCGGCACGCCGCTCTCCTCGCTCGACCTCACCGCCTCGCCCCATGTGACCGAGGTGCGCGTCGGCAAGGACATGCAGGTCAAGCTCGCGAATGGCCTTGACGAGGAATCTGCCGGCCTCGTGCGCCTTCGCACCCACGAATGGTCGTACACCTGGTCAAACGAGATTCCTGCCTCATGGGGCCTCGCGGTGAGCGAAGCCGCCTTCGAGGTCTGGTACCCGGTCTTCACCATGACCGATGACTTCACCGTGGCAGAGCGCGTCAACTCCGACGTCGCGGCGCACGTACGTGCGCTGGTCGAGACCTACAACGAGGTGGCTGCCCCCAAGCCCTGGGGCTACGTCAACCTCTATCCCGAAGTGACGGTCCTCGAAGGCGGTTACGTTGCCATCCACTACTACCAGGTCGTGAGCGGTGGCACCACCGGAACGTCCTATGTCGCTGGGTCCGGCTCCATCTATCGCCTCTCGGATGGGGCTGTGGTGAGCCCCGCCGAGGTCCTTGGCATCTCGGATGCGGAGCTGCTCCAGATGACCAAGGATGCGGTTGCGGCGTCTGGGATCGAGGAGGGGCAGTCCCCCTCATGGGACACGGGCGAGGTCGAGAGCATCGCAGCGCGGCTGGCGGACGGCAGCTCGGAGTACGTGCTGCTCCCCGAGGGTCTCTACGTGAGCTACCACAGCATCACCAACTGGGGCAATGACCAGGCCTTCGTTCTCATTGGCATATGCTCGAGCGAGCATCACGACTTCGACCCGGTCCGCGGCAAGGTCATCGACCTGTCCTACGAGATGGGCCGCTATGGCACCATCGACCGCTCGCAGGGACAGACCTGGACGGTCGAGGAGGGCCTTTAGTCTCAGTCATCGTAAGAACGTGTCCGTCAGTCGACGCGTTCTCGCGCGCCGGGGATGAGAACGCGTCTTTTGGTCGACGCGTTCTCCCGCCCGAAGCAGCGCTCCCAACAGGGCGAGGCGCCCCGAAGGACGCCCCACGCAATCGTGACTCTGTCACCAGCTCCTACAGCTGAGCCATCCAGGCCTCGACGTCCGCCAGCGGCGGGTAGCCCTCGCCCGGACGGTTGGTCATCGTGCCCTCGCGGGTGACCTTGTAGGCGGCGTACCTGCTCGCCCACTCGACGGCCTCGCGCAGGGGCTTGCCCTCGACGATTCCCTTGGCGGTGGCGGCAAGGAAGCCGTCGCCCGCACCGATGGTATAGACGGCCTTGACGGGCGTGGCCGCGACCTCGAAGTACTCGTCGCCGTCAAGCACCGCGGAGCCCTTGGACCCGCAGGTCATGATGACGCCCTTGCACTTGTACTCGGCCTTGACCTGGCGCAGGACCTCCTCGTAGGGGGTGTCGTAGTCCTCGGGCAGACCGCACAGGACACCCGCCTCGGCATCGTTGACGACCAGGTAGTCGATGAAGGAGAGGTCGCCCATGGGCTGGTCGGGCAGCGGCGACGCGTTGCACATCGTGAGCATGCCAAACTCGTCCTTGGCGATTTTGGCGCCGTCGAGGGCCTTCTGGAAGGGCATGCCAAAGCCGGTGATGAAGACCTTGGCCTCCTTCATGGCCTCGATGGCGGCGTGGGTCTCGTCCCAGGTGAGGGCGCGGCAGGCCGAGTCGCCGTCGACGATGGTGTTGAGGCCGTCGTCGTCGATCATGATGAGGCCCGTGCCGGTGGCCACGGACGTGTCGTAGTACATGTACTTGGTGAAGACGCCGGCCTCGGTCATCCAGTCATCGCCCATCTTGCCCCAGGGGTCGTCGCCAACCTTGCCGATGTAGCCGGCCGAGACGCCCAGACGACCCAGCGCGACGGAGACCGTGGCACCCTTGCCGCCGTCCTCCTCGACGTGCCAGTCCCAGGCCTCCATGGTCTCGCTGCGCCTGGGGAGCCGGTGCACGCGGCAGACCTGGCCAACACCGTGGCTGTTCATAACGATGACGTCGACCGGCCGGGTCTTCTCGATGTCCTTCACGAAGACGGTCTCGGATACGAACTGCTTGCCCATTGTTGTTCCTCCCTCGGGGGAGACAGTTGGGGACGGTTCTCAACTGTCTCATTCTGTTTTGGGAATGAGACAGTTGAGAACCGTCCCCAACTGTCTCCCCCCCATGTGTGTGCCTAGTAATCTGCGAGCATCCCGCGGATGACCTCGATGCCGCGCTCAGCCGAGAAGTCCGGCTCGTTGGCATAGCGGCTGAAGAGCTCGAGGGCCAGGTAGCCGTCATAGCCCACGCGCTTGAGGTACCTTACGATGCGCGGCCAGTCCATGGCACCGTCGCCAGGAATGAGATGGTCCTCGCAGTCGGGCTCGGCGTCGATGAAGTGAATCTCACGTATCTTGCCCGGCATCTTGTCAAAGTACTCGCTGATGGGCTCGCCGCAGGTAAGCGGGCACGCGAGGTCGAGACAGACCTCGAGGGCGCCGGAATCGACGCTGTCGAGCAGCCACTTGCAGTCGTCTGAGCTGCACACGACCTTGCCCTCGAAGGGCGTGACCGGCTCGATCATCACCGTGACGTCGGCCTTCTCGGCATGGTCGCAAATCCTCTTGAAGTCCTCGACCACCTGCGCCTTGAGCGCCTCGCGGTCCCAGCCAAAGCCCGGCATGTTGACGGCAAGCATGACCAGCGGGGCGCCAATCGCCTTGGCGGCGTCGATGGTGGACTTGAAGTACTCCACGGAGAGCTCGTTGTATGCCTTGTCCTGGAAGACGAAGCTGTGAGGCGAGCCCGTGTTCTCGGGCACATAGCTCACGATGGGCATCTGGTACTTGTCAACGCACGCGAGGATGCGTGTGCGGATGCCGGCGACGTCATCCAGGATGTCCGGCGCGTAGCCGTGCGGGCGGAAGCCGCCGATGTCCACGCCGTCATAGCCGTTTGCGGCAGCCGCGGCAAACGTGCGCTCGATGGGCCAGTTGGAGAAGCCCGTGCTGAAGAGCGATACCTTCATTGCCATGCCTTACCTCCTTTGTCCAAAAAGGGAGTATCCCCTAGTGGACAATCGTGTTGATGCGGTTGGCCATCCCCTGTGCCTCGTCGGGCCCCAGATACCCAAAGCGCCAGCGCAACACGTCCACGCCACCCGCCTCGAGCGTGTTGGCATAGCCGTGCGAGCGCTGGTAGGCGGTGGAGTGGTTGGTGCCGGTCGAGGGCAACGCGATGCCGATGCCGTCCTCGTCGCCCGTGCGGCAGAACCAACGCAGGGCCCATGGCGCCTTCTCGAGCTCCCAGCCCACGTAGCAGGCATCGCCCTCGGGCATGACCATCATCGCGTGCGCCCAGCCCTGCTCGTCCGCGTCGTAGCGGTAGTTGATGCAGAGCTCGGGGTCGTAGGCCTCGCCCTCCTGGCCAAGCGCGTCTGCAAGCGTCGGGTCGTCCAGCAGCGCCTGGGACCACGCCTTGATCGCCTCGTCACGCGGGCTGCCGTCGCCTAGGTCCATGGGACTCACCATGATGTGTTCGGCGTCCTTCTTGCAGCTGTAGACGAAGCGCGACCCATCCCGCCCAAGCCAGTTCATGTGGCAGAGCCACAGGTACTCGAGCGGGTGGGTCCGGCGGTTCTCGACCGTGGCCTGCATCTCCACCATCGTGGCGCCCTCGTACAGGCGAAGCTCCGGGGTATAGGCCCAGTGCAGCTCCTGGCTGTTGCGGAACACGTAGGTGCCGCCAATCGCCACGAAGCAGCCGTCCTCGTCCTCGCCGGCATCGACCCAAGCGTCGCGGTAGGAGGCAAAGGGCAGGACATCGTGGATGGGATACGGGTCCTCGCCGTCGCCGGCGCCGTTGATGTTGTTGAGGCCGCAATGGTAGAGGAAGCCACCGTAGTTGTCGCCAAACTTGGTGGTGTCCTGCGGCGCCTCGAACATCGACTTCTGCGTCATCGGACGCCCGTCGAACTCCAGCTCCCAGACCTGCATGCCAAAGTAGGGCAGCACCACCATGGAGCTGCGCGAGTTCTCGACCCTAAGACCGGGGATGCCCGTCTCGTACTTGAACGCGGTCACCCTGAGCTCGCCCGTGCTCACCAGCTCGAGCGGGCGGTCGGAGAAGAACTCGGGGCGGAAGCGGAAGCGTGTGGTTGCCATGGCTGCCCTCCCCTAGCGGAAGCTGGCCATGCCGAGGGCCTTGGCGGCCTCCATGGCGTCATCGAGCTCGTCGTGGACGATCTTGTCGCCCAGGCTCTCGTAGCCCAGCTCGACCATGAGCTCGTCCATCTCCTTCTTGACCTCGAAGGGCACCCAGTCCTGCTTGTCGCCCATGCGGCTGATCGTCGGGCGGCCGAAGCCGTACTGCATGGCCCAGTTCCAGCCGGCGTTGAACGGGGTCTTCTTCACGACGTTGCGGATGCGCAGGACCTTCTGCTGGGCCTCGATGCAGCCCTTCCAGTCGCCGGCGCGACCCTTCTCGATGATGTCGACCATCTCGCGCGGGAACGGCACGGCCATGAAGCTGACGCAGCCCACGGCCCCCAGCAGCACCATGATGCCGTCGAAGCCGTCGCAGCCACCCAGGAAGTCGAAGCCCTCGGGGTCGATGCGCAGGACGCACTGCTGGAAGTTGACCACGTTGGTGGAGGCGTCCTTGAAGCCGCGCAGGTTGGGATGGTCCTTGGCCAGCATGGCCAGGGTGTCCGGGGCAAAGAGCACGGCCTGCTCGACGCAGTTGTAGATGTAGACGGGACGCTGGGCAAAGTCGATGAGCTCGGCCGACCAGTCATAGAGGGCTGCCTGCGAGTACTTGAAGAAGGGAGGGGCGGTGATGCAGTAGCAGTCGGACATCCCCTGCTCGTCGTAGGCCGCGATGAGGGCCTTGTTGAGCTCGATGCTGTTCTCGAAGCTGCAGGACATGATCTTGGCGCCGCGAGGATGCGCGACCTCGTAGACGGCCTTGACCACGGCAAGCTTCTCGTCGAAGGTGAGCTCGTGGCACTCGCCTGCATAACCGTTGACAAAGAACGCGTGCACGCCGCAGTCGATCTGCCAGTCGATCATGTCGTGCAGATACTCCCAGTCGATGCTGCCGTCCTTGTGGAACGGCGTGCAGATCTCGGTGACGACTCCCTCGATGAAATGGCCCATGGTTCTCCTCGCTCTCATGATGGACAGCTGTACACAAGATACATTCTGTTTTATACCACTTTCAGCATCAGAACAGGCTGCGCCCGCGAGATATCGACAGACGGGGGCATACGTCTGGTGGTCGGGGACATGACCCGCGGTTACCCATTGGGGAGTAGCCCCCTAGTGGTTATTGGGATTCCCACACGATGCGATAGGGCAGGCTGTCGTCCTGGTAGAAGGTCTCGCGGACGATGGTAGCGCGGACGGCAGGCGCAAGGCCTTCCGAGACGCCGCGAATACGGATGGTTCCCGGGTCAAGCACCATGCAGAAGAACGCTATGGCACGCCCCAGGGCGTCGGCATCCTCGGCATCGCGCCAAATCTCGTCGAGCGTACGACCCGGATCGTCCACGCCATCCGCCACGAGGAAGCCTCCCAGGTCGCCCGCGCCGGGTGCCGTGAGGGCATCACGCCCATCGGCGACAAGCTGTGCCTCGAAATGATCCCGCTCGCGAACGACGACCAGCTCACAGGCATCGTCGTCACCGGCGCCAAAGGCCTTGGCAAAGCCACGGTGCCCGCGGATGCCGCAGGCGGCAGCGCCCAGGAAGGCCCCCTCGTAGCCCAGCGTCGTGGCGCGCACCCTTGGTGCGGCGTCCCCGCGAAGGCGACGCAGCTCGGTCAGCAGCGGTCCCTCGTACCAGTCGAAGAGCAGCGAGATCCCACCGCCCAAGATGGCGGTCGAGAAGCCCAGCACGGTATGTGCGTTTGCTATGGCGCGGCCCAGGTAACGACCCTCGAGGTCAAGCGCTGCCAGCGCCGCGGGCTCGCCCTCCCGCGCCGCCGCAGCGATCTCGCGCCCGCCCACGGGCTTCCCGTCCACCTTGGCCGGTCCGCCCAGCTCGATGTAGTTCTGTGCCAGGGCAGGACCACTCGCATACATCTCGAGCGGCCCCAACTGGTTGCCCGAGAGCGATGGCCTCCCGCCGGGCGTGCAGATGGTGAGACCCATCTCGCCCGAGAGGTAGCGCGCACCGTAGAAGAGCTCGCCATCCAGGAAGGTGCCGCCACCCACGCCCGAGCTCACGGTCATGTAGAGGAAGCTGCGCTCTCCGCGCGCCTCGCCAAAAAGGCTCTCTGCCAGCACACAGGCGTTGCAGTCGTTGTCTCCATAGAAGGGCACGTCGAGCGCGTCGCCCAGCAGCTGACAGATGGGCAGGTTCTGGACGTCAAGATAGTCGGAGTCGATCCAGATGCCCTCGACGGGGTCGGCAAAGGCCGGAATGGTGATACCACCCGCCACCACGCGAGCCGCCGCATCGGGATTATCGGCCATGACGTCAGCACAGGCGTCGACCAGCTGGTCGACGATGCCCTGGGGCGTGACGTCGGTCCACTCGCGCCGCTCGCAGCACAGGATGTTGCCGGCGAAGTCGACGATGCCGGGCATGTACTTTGACCCGCCGATGTCGACGGTGAGGATGGCGGGAATCTGTGCGGTCATTTGTCTCTCCTCCACATCACTGCAGGAAACCCTGGACAAAGGTACCCGTGTACAAAAGTACCTGTTACCTTTGTCCAGTCAGTCGGTGTAGGCGGGCTCCATGATGTCATCGAGCGCGGCGACCTTGGGCTGGGTCAGGTCGATGCCCAGGCGCTCCGCCATGAGAACCGCGATGACCTGCAGCGGGATCAGATATTCGAGCGTGCTCACGAACTCGACGTCGCCCGAGTGGATGACCAAGGGGTCATCGGCGCGGTCCTGCAGGACGGACTGCACCACCACGCGGTTCCTGCAGTAGGGCTCGATCGCACGGGCCATGAGCCCCATGCGGTCGCGCTCCGGCCCCGCCTCGGCCGAGAGGAACACGCACATGTCGTCCGCATGCAGCGCACGGAAGGGCCCGTGCAGGCACTCCTCCAGCTCGAAGGCGTACGTGGGCCGCTCGTGGGTCTCGTAGAACTTGAGCGCCCCCTCCTGGACCGTGCCGTAGTTGGGCCCATAGCCAATGAGGAAGAACTGCGGCGCTGTCATGAGACGGTCCGCGTTGGCCTCGAACCACGCGCGGCTGTCGGCGATGGTGGCCTCCACGTTGTCGGGAACGGCAGCCAGCGCGGAGGTGAGGACGTCATATTCGAAGCCGTTGATGCGTCCCATGTCATGCGCCGCCTCGACCATGCTCGTCAGCACCAGGAAGAGCGCCATGGTCTGGTTCTTGGTCGCCGCGATCGAGCGCTCGGGCGCACCTGGCTTGGGCAACACCACGTCGCACTCGCGGGCCAGCACGCCCGTGGGGTTGAGGGTGGTGCACACCGTGGCCACGCCCAGCTCTCGGGCACGGCGCGCTGCGTCGACCTGCCCCTTGGAGTGCCCCGTCTCGGCAGGGCACACCAGCAGCACCTCGCGCGGGTCGAGCCTGCCGGACGCGTCGAAGCCGCCGTGGTTGTGGAAGACGGCGGCCGGGACGGAGTCCGCGTTGACGCCCAACAGGCGCTCTGCGGCAAAGCGCAGGGTCTGCCCCGCATAGTAAGGCGAGCCGTTGCCCACGAAGAGCAGGCGCGAGAACGTGCGCTCATGGCACAGCCCGGCAAGGCCATGTGCCCATGCGTCCCGCGTCTCCCACAGCTCGCGCAGCAGCGCGGGCTGCTCCTCGACCTCGACCATGGCCTGCCTGAGATCTGCCATGCGAATCCCCTCCCCAGGACAAGGGGGTGGCCCCGATGTCCCCCGACCATTCACCGTATCTCGTCTCCATAGTAGACAAGTTGAGCATAGAATTGGACCGATATTCGCCAACCGTCGCAAAGGAGGCGCCCATGGCAGACATGAACCCGATCCTTCGCAACATCTACGAGCAGCCCGCGGAACTCGGGCGCGTGCTCGACGACCTCACCGGGCCCAAGCTCGACCAGCTGCGTGATCTCGCCCGCGTGATGTCACTCGCAGGGGAGATCGTCCTCACCTCGATGGGCAGCGCGTTCTACTCGCTCATGCCCATGTACGAGGAGCTGCGCGAGCGCGGGTACCGCAACGTCACCCTCGAGGAGACGGGCGACGTCATCCGCCACCCCGAGCGCATGAGCAGAAACGCCCTCTACGTGCTCATGTCGCGCTCCGGCGAGAGCCGCGAGGTGGCTGACTTCGCCGTCTGGTGCCGCGAGCATGGCTACACCACCCTCTCGATCACCATGACGCCCGATTCGACCATGGCGACCAACAGCACCTACATGCTGCACGACATCTCGAGCTACGACGACATCGTCTGCATCAAGGCGTACTCCACGATGGCCCTCACGGGCCTTCTGCTCGTGGAGATGATGGACGGCCGCGAGCGCCCGTCCGACGGGCTCATCGCCAGGCTCAAAGGTGCCTTCGCTTGGATGGAGGACAACAAGGAGTCCATCCTCTCCCAGCTCGAGGCCATTCCCTTCCTGGGCACACCCCACGGGTTCTACCTCATCAGCCGCAGCTACGGCATAAACATGATGCGCAGCGCCTCGCTCTGGCTCGAGGAGACCGCCAAGACGCCGGCCAACATCATGAGCATCGACAACTTCTTCCACGGGCCCATGGAGATCATCCGCAGCCATGCCATCGTCAAGTCGGTGACCTGTCCCGTCCTCTTTGACGTCCAGCCCGACGCACGCTCCGCCATGATCTGGGGCAAGGTCAACCAGGCGGTCCCCGACTCGCTCTACTTTGGCCCCGTGGGCTCGACCATGCCCGGCGGCGCCCGCTTCGAGATGCCCGACCTGGGCCTCGAGGGCGGCTGGTCCATGCTCGTCGCAGCCCTCTACTTCCAGCTGCTCTCCTACCAGGTGGCCTTGGCCAACGGGATCGAGCCCGGGTTCTTCTATGACGAGGGGTGGATCGTCCTATGAGCAGGCGCGACCTGGTCGCCGGCATCGACATCGGCGGCACCAACGTCAAGGCGGGCATCGTCGACCTCACGACGAACGAGGTCCTGGCCTCCTGTGACTTCCCCACCGAGCACGACTCCGAGCAGGTCTTCCTCGCCGGGCTCGCACAAGCGGTCGACAGGCTCTCCGCGCAGGCGGGAACCCCGCAGGCTGCCGGAATCTCCATTGGCAGCTACGTCTTTGCCGACGGCTCCATCGACGGCATGAGCTCGTTTGTGCCCTTCCTCACCCACGGCTACCCGCTGGCCGAGAAGCTCGCGGCGGCACTCGGCCTCCCCGTGCGCGTGGACAACGACGCCCGCCTCATCTGCCTGGCGGAGGCGCGCGATGGGGCAGGTCGCGGCTTCTCCCGCGTGCTCACGCTCACGCTCGGAACGGGCGTGGGCGTAGGCCTGTGCGAGGACGGCCATCCCTTTGGCGGCGAGCCCTTCATCCACCTGGCGGGCCACGTCAAGGTACGCACCGGCGGCGAGCATCCCTGCCTGGACGACGAACCCTGCTACTGCGGCATGCGGGGCTGCTTCGAGTCGACCTGCTCGGGAACGTCGTTGCAGAAGTACGTGCACGACCAGCTGGGTGAAGACGTCTCCAACAAGGAGGCCTTCGATCGCGCGGAGGCAGGAGACGAGACAGCGGCAGCCGTGGTCGGCTGGTACCTCGACATGCTTGCACGCGCCCTCAACCAGTACGTCTACCTCTACTGCCCCGACGTCATCGTGATTGGTGGCGGCGTGGCGAAGGGTTTGAAAGCGTATGAGGAGCGATTGAACGAGTTGCTGGTAGCAGAGGTCTACGAGGGCCAGAGGACCGTCATCAAGGTGACCGATCTTAAGGAAGATTCCGGCATCCTGGGTGCCGCATCCCTGTTCGCATGATTACCCTAGCCCCTCTTCGAACATGAGCGAACATCCCGCAGCCGCGGGTTGTGCGGCGAGGACGTGAGCGACGTTCGAAGAGGGGCCGCGGAATCGAGGAGAGAAAGAAGGAGAGCCACATGTCGAAGCCCACCATGGTCGATTACGTCCGCGAGACCCCGGCAGTCGTCAACGGCCAGATCAAACACGACTACACCAAGCCCCTTGTCGACGCCTTCCTCGCAGGAAGCTACTCCCACGTGCGCATCGTTGCCTGTGGAAGTTCGCGCAACGCCTCGCTCATCGCCCGTCCCTATCTGCGGCGCATCCTGGGCCGCGAGGTCCTGGTGACCGAGCCCTACACCTTCTGCACCTACGAACACGAGCTGCCCGAGGACGAGTTCTGCTTCGTCGTCTCGCAGAGCGGCTACTCGACCAACGCCCTTGCCGCCCTCGCGACCATCCGAGAGGCGGGACGCATCGCAATCGGCGTGACGGGCGATCCCGAAAGCGACTTCCGTGAGGCAGCCGACGTGCTCGTGGCCTACGGTGTGGGCGAGGAGCAGGTGGGCTACGTCACCAAGGGTGTCACCTCGTTCGCCACCTTCCTCATGCTCTTTGGCGCTCAGGTCGCAGCCCGCGAGGGAAGGCTCGACCTCTGCCACATGCGCGCCGACGTCCGCACGATGCTCGAGCAGTTCGAGGCAGTCGAGGCGCAGGTCCCCGCCCTCATCGAGCGCCGATACAAGGAGCTCTCAAGCATGGAGCGCATCTTCCTGGTTGGCGCCGGCACAAACTACGGCATCGCCTGCGAAGGCGCGCTCAAGTTCGCCGAGTGCCTGCAGGTTCCCGCCCAGGCCCTCGAGCTCGAGGAGTACCTGCACGGCCCCAACCTGCAGCTCTCCCCCGACTACACGATCTTCCTCATCGCCGTGGGCGAGCGCTCGTGGGCACGGACCAGGGAGATCCTCTCCGCGACACGTCTCGTGACCGACCGCGTCTTCGTGATCACCGACTGTCCCGACCTGGAGGCAGACATCCGCCTCGAACCCCGTGGAGACGAGCTCATTGCCCCGGTCGCCGCCCTGCCCCTCTTCCAGATGGCCGCCTGGCAGCTCACCGAGGACAAGCACCTCTGGCACAAGCACCCGCTCGTGGCGCGGTTTGACGCCGCCCTCTCCGGAAAGTCAGAGAACTACGTGGACAAGGAGGTGCTGTAGCGTGCAGCAGGGTGCGCTACCCAATCAGGACTTGTAAGTCAAGCACTATTCGGGGAATAACTTGCCTCGTTGGCAAAGCTAGATTTCACATATTCTCAACAGCTACTTCACAACTTTTTCGACAGTTCTACATTTCCGCAGGATTACCATTCGCCGAATATCGACAAGTTGGTTGCTCTAATAGACCACTTTGCGATATGCTTCACAATTAGTTCTAAGGATGCCGGAATCGGGCGATGCGGCATCGGCATTACGTAAGGTTAGTTCTACGAAAGGGGTAACAATGGCAGAGCATGATGCCACGTTGGAGGGTATGGAACGGCACCTTGGCCTTTCCACCGCCATCGCACTTGGCGTCGGAACCACAGTTGGCTCCGGCATCTTCACCTCCGTGGGCGAGGTCGCTGGCACCGCCGGCACGCCCATCCTCACGATCATCGCGTTCCTGCTCGGCGGTCTCATCATGATTCCGCAGAACCTGGTCTACGCCGAGTACGCCTCCGCGTACTCCGAGGACGGCGGCCAGTTCGTGTACTTCCGTGAGGCTGGCTGGCCCTTCATGGCCATGTTCTTCATCTGGTCCTGCTGGTGGGCCACCGACCCGGTGGGCATCGCCACGATGACCCTCACGGTCGCCAACAACATCGCCTACTTCACCGGCTGGGGCGACATGACCGTCCGTATCGTCGGCTGCATCCTCATCATCTTCTTCACCTGGCTGCACATGTGCCACAAGCACGCCGGCGCCAAGTGGCAGGACTTCATCACCGCCTTCAAGATCGTGCCGTTCCTGCTCCTGGCTCTCGTCGGCCTGTTCTTCATCAAGGGCGCTAACCTCGGCCTCGAGGTCGCCGGCTCCGCTGGCGCCTCTGGCGACATCGTCACCGCGCTGATTGCTGGCGTCGCAGCCACCACCTGGAGCTACGACGGCATGCAGACCTGCGTCACCATGGGCGGCGAGATCAAGAATCCCGAGAAGAACATGCCTATCGCCCTCATCGGCACCGTCCTGGTCGTCACCCTTCTCTACGTCATGCTCACCACCGCCGCTGTCGGCATGACCGACATCAACGTCCTCTCCAGCGCTGACGCCCCCATCGCAACCGCGTTCGAGGCGATCATGGGCAAGACCTCCGGCACCGTCGCGGCACTCCTCGCCGTCATCGTCGTCACCGGCTCCCTGTCCTCCCTCATCATGTTCCAGGCCCGTGGCGAGATGAAGGCAGCCCAGGAAGGCTACTGGTGGCGTAGCTGGGGCAAGATCGACCCCAAGTACGACTCCCCCGTCGTCTCCATGCTCTGGCAGTCCGGCTTCGCCCTGATCCTGGTCTTCATGACCACCATCCAGGACCTGCTCGGCATCTTCACCTTCATCTGCCTCGTCCGTAACGCCCTGCTGTTCTGCGCCTGGTTCCCGCTGCAGAAGAAGGAGAACTACAAGCCCACGTTCAAGGCTCCCGCCGGCGCCCTCATGGCCATCCTGGCCATCGTGCCCTCCGCCATCCTGGCCTACGGCGAGCTCCAGTGGAACGGCCTGCTCGACGGCTCCACCCCGCTCTTCAGCTGGAACCCCATCTCCGCAGGCATCCTCGTCATCGTCTCCGCGCTGCCCTTCTACTTCTACTTCAAGAAGACCAACGCCGACATCATCGAGGAGTCCGAGCGCAAGCGTAACGCCGCCATCTTCGGCGAGTAAAGGCTTCGCCCACTGCGTCGCCTGTCTGACGTGAACTGACATAGGCCGCCCGGTCTCGAACCAGAGCCGGGCGGCCTTGTTCTATGCTAGACAGGGAAGCAATGTCTCACCGGGTGACCGCCGTCACCCACAAGCAGAAGGGAGGCGAGGCCCATGCTCCAGAACCGCCTCACCACCAGCGAAGTCCTCGAGTGGTGCTCCATCCCCTGGCAGGACCTCAAGGACTACGACCTCAAGACCAAGCTCGCCGTCTACCGTGAGAAGCGCGACATGATGGTCGCCATCGGCAACATGATGGCCGAGGAGGTCATCGCCAACAACGAGGCCGGCCTGCCCACCAAATGGGTCCTGCCCGCTGGCCCCACCGACGAGTACGACATCTTCACGCGCCGTGTCAACGAGGAGCGCATCGACTGCACCAACCTGTGGGTCTTCCACATGGACGAGTTCCTCGACTGGCAGGGCCGCCCCTACCCCGTGGCCGACACCTACGAGAGCCTCGAGGGCACCATGCTGGCCTGCTTCTACGACAAGATCGACGAGGAGCTGCGCCCACCCGAGGACCATCGCATCTGGCCGCGCATCTACGACCTTGACGCCGCCGATGCCAAGTGCGACGAGCTGGGCGGCATCGACACCGTGTGGGCTGGCATCGGCGCCACGGGCCTCGTGGCCTTCAACGAGGCGCCCCGCAGCTTCTGCCAGCACCTCACCGTCGAGGAGTACGCTGACTCCAAGACCCACATCGGCGTCCTCAACGACGACACCATGGTCGCCCTCTCCGAGCGCTCCTTCGGTGGCTGCCTCGACCGCGTCCCGCCCATGTACATCACCATCGGCTTCCACATCATCTGCTCGGCCAAGCGCGCCGTCTACATGGTGGCCACGGGCGACTGGAAGAAGACGGTCTGCCGCATCCTGCTCATGAGCGAGCCCACCATCGAGTACCCGGTCACCATCCTGCCCAAGTACATTCCCGACGTCACCCTCATGACCAACGAGTACACCATCGACCATCCCCTCTCCCACGAGATCCGGGGTTGGTAGGCACATCCTGACCGTTGGATGGCGTTTGGTGATACGCTCCCCATCCTCGCCGAAACCCACGGCTGCGGACGGTCGCGCATCTCCAAGCGCCATCCCTCGCTGAACTCAACTCTTCTGAAGGAGCAAACACATGGCAAAGAAGATGGACGTGGTCGTCCTCAACTCGCATGGCGTGGGCCAGTACGCCTACTGCGACCACATGCCCGTATGGGGCGAGACCCTGCCCGTCAAGAACTGGCACGTGGCAGAGGACGGCGGCAAGGGCTCCAACGTCACCGTCGCCCTGGGGCGTCTGGGCCTCAAGGTGGCCTATATCGGCAAGGTCGGCAACGACCCCTGGGGTGACCTCGGTGACAAGTGGATGACCGACGCCGGCGCCGACACCACCTACCTCTACCGAACCGACGAGGTCTCCACCGGCACGGGCCTCATCCTCATTGGCCCCGACGGCCGCAACACCGTCATCGACGGCGACTCCTCGTCGGTCAAGCTCACGGTCGAGGAGGTCGAGGCCGCGCTCGACGACATGGCCGAGTCCTCGTACTTCGTGACCGGCTTCGAGGTGCCCCAGCACGTCTCCCAGGAAGGTGCCAAGTACGCCAAGAAGCTCGGCATGACCGTGGCGCTCAACCCGTCTCCGCTTCCCGAGGAACCCATGGGAGAGCTCGACTACGTCGACTATCTCTTCATCAACGAGGTCGAGGGCCGCTATATCGAAGGCCTCGCCGAGGACGATCCGCTCGACGCCGAGTCGCTGGCGCGCAAGGTGCGCGACACCTACCACGTGGGCAACGTCGTCATGACACTGGGTGGTGACGGAGCCTGCGCGCTCACAGCCGATGGCACGTTCTTCACCGTCGATCCCGTGCACGTGGAGAAGGTCGTCAACACCGCCGGTGCTGGCGACGGCTTCATGGCCGCCACCGTGTATGGGCTGGTCCGCGGCAAGTCGTTGCACGACGCCATGGAGTGGGCGGCCAAGTACGCCGCACTCTCCGTCACCATCGATGGAACCATCCCTGCCTACCGCCCGCTCGACGAGGTGGAGGCCTTCATCGCGAGCCTATAGGTCGCAGCGCAGCTACCCTGCGCCGTATTGTTGCCCAAGGGCCCAAAACTATCCCTTCCACAGCGGGGTTTTGGGCTTTTGGGCAACATTTTTCCGCACTTGTGTCACCATATCAGCTTAGAGCATTTTTGGTATAAAATATATGCCATGTTGTCTAGCTAATGATTGGAGAGGACATGGCCGACATCATCCTTCGTTCCACCGCGATCTTTGACGCCACTACCACCGAGGCGCATCCCGGCTACGTAGCCATCGAGGACAAGCACATCGTCGCCGTAGGTGAGGGCGACGGCGCAGACCACATTTGCGAAACCACCAAGATTTACGAGCTGGGCGACGCGCTCGTCTCCCCCGGCCTCACCGACGTCCACTGCTTCTTCAACGGTCACCTGCTGCAGAACGCCGGCGCCGACCTTGCGGGCGTCGCGTCCGTGGAGGAGGCCATCGAGCGCGTCAAGGCCGATGGCATGCGTCCCGGCTACGCCATTGGCCACGAGTTCCCGCTCGAGCTGCTCCCCGTGGACAAGGCCGTGCTCGACGAGGCCTTTGGCGACACCCCCTGCGTGCTCGTGGGCCAGTGGGCTGACGGCATGGCCATGAACGGCGCTGCCGAGACCAAGTATGGCTTCACGCCCGCAGCCTGCTGGTCCGAGAAGGCGTATCTCCTGCTCAAGGAGGTCATCTGCGACACCCAGATGAGCGTGCCCATCTACCGTGACTACCTCAAGATGATGAACTCCCTCGGCGTGACCTCAACCAAGGAGATGGGCTACGACGACTACTGGTTCATTGACGAGGCGGCCAAGCTGGCCAATGCGGGCGAGCTCACCCTGCGCCTCAACCTCATGAGCCAGCCCGTTGGGGCGCCTGCCAACATTGGCTACGGCACCGCCATGCACGACCGCTTCTTCTATCATCCGCAGATCAGCTTCTCGGGCTTCAACCAGATGACCGATGGCTCCATCTCGCAGCACGAGGGCGAGATGAAGGAGCCCTACCTCGATCTTGACTCCTGCTGCACGCTCGACATCGACTGGGCCGAGCATGAGCGCCAGGTCCTCGCAGCCGACGCTGCAGGCCTGCGCTTCTCGCTCCACACCCAGGGCGATGCCGCCGTGGCGCACGCCCTCGACATCTTCGAGAAGTGCCAGCGCGGCAAGGACGGCAAGGTGCTGCTCCGCCAGGCCATGACCGACCTCGAGGACGCCGACCCGGCAGACCTCGAGCGCATGGGCGAGCTAGGCGTGGTGGCAGAGGTCTACCCGCTCATCCAGTCCATCGCCGACCGCGCGGGCAAGCTCGCCATGATAGCCGAGAAGATCGGCCCCGAGCGCGGCGCCCACTACTGGAACCGTCGCAAGATGATTGACTCCGACGTGGTTGTCGCCTGTGGCACCGACCTCCCGATGACCCGCGACGAGCTGGGCGTGGGCGTGTACAGCGCATGCGGCGGCCTCTTCCCCGAGGGCGGCGAGCCGTTCAACACGCAGAACATGATCAGTGCGGGCGAACTGCTGCGCGCCTGGTGCTACGGCGGCGCCTACGACCTCGAGCAGGAGGCCGTGCTCGGCACGCTCGAACCCGGCAAGCTGGCCGACATCGCCGTCTTCGACACCAACGTGCTCGCCATCGATCCCGCAGACGCGCGCGACACGAAGTGCATCCTCACCATCTTCGACGGCAAGGTGGTGTACGAGGCATAGGTCTCCGGCTTTCTCCAATAGGGGATACTCCCCTATTGGAGAATCCATGGCT
>CAMPCT010000007.1 GCA_946647055.1 uncultured Atopobium sp.
GACCTCAACGAGGTCATGGAGCGCCAGACCACCGAGCTCGAGCGCATCTCCGCGCTCACGCGCGAGGATGCCCACCGCGAGCTGCTCGACCGCGTCCGTCAGGACACCATCAAGGAGGAGGCGCAGATCCTGCGCGACTCCGAGCAGCGTGTCCGCGCCGAGGCGTCCAAGACCGCCCGCGAGATCCTCTCCGTCGCCATCCAGCGCTGCGCCGCCGACCACGCCGGCGAGATCACGGTGACCTCGGTGCACATTCCCTCCGACGACCTCAAGGGCCGCATCATCGGCCGCGAGGGTCGCAACATCCGCACCTTCGAGCAGGTCTCCGGCGTCTCGCTCGTCATCGACGACACCCCCGAGACCGTCGTCCTCTCCAGCTTCGACCCAGTGCGCAGGGAGACCGCCCGCGTCGCCCTCGAGAACCTCATCGCCGACGGTCGCATCCACCCCGCGCGCATCGAGGAGATGTACCGCAAGGCCGAGGAGCTCGTCCAGCAGCGCGTACAGGAGGCCGGCGAGCAGGCCGCGTTCGACGCCGGCATCCATGACCTCCACCCCGAGATCGTGAAGACCCTCGGCGCCCTGCGCTACCGCACCTCCTTTGGCCAGAACGTCCTGCAGCACTCCCGCGAGGTCTCCGAGCTCTGCGGCGTCATGGCCTCCGAGCTGGGCATCGACGTGTCCAGGGCCAAGCGCGCCGGCCTCCTGCACGACCTTGGCAAGGCCATCGACCACGAGTTCGAGGGCCCGCACGCCATCCTTGGCGCCGACCTCGCCCGTCGCTATGGCGAGCGTCCCGACATCGTCCATGCCATCGAGGCGCACCACGCCGACGTCGACCCCAACACGGTCCTCGACGTTATCGTCCAGGCCGCCGACGCCGTCTCGGCCGCCCGTCCCGGCGCCCGTCGCGAGTCCGCCGAGTCCTACATCAAGCGCCTCGAGAAGCTCGAGGAGATCTCGAACTCCCACGATGGCGTCGAGCGCACCTACGCCATGCAGGCCGGTCGCGAGCTGCACGTCATGGTCGAGCCCGAGAAGATCTCCGACGCCGAGGCCACCGTGCTCGCCCACGACATCGCCAAGCAGATCGAGGACGAGATGGACTATCCCGGCCAGGTCCGCGTCGTCGTGATCCGCGAGTCCCGCGCCGTCGACATCGCCAAGTAGCGACCCCATGGCAGACCAGCCCGGCAGCCTCGCCGACTTTGTCGCCAGCGTCGCCCCCAAGGGCACCCTTCGCGTCGAGGAGAACCTCGGCGGGGGCTTCGTGCGCCTGCGCGTCGCCGAGGCCGAGCGTCGCCAGGCCAAGCACGATATCCGCTGCGTCGAGGACATCGTCGTCGAGATGCTCAGGAACTCACGCGATGCCGGTGCGAGCAAGGTCTTTGTCGCGACCACGCGCGAGGGCGACCAGCGCACCATCGTGGTCCTCGACGACGGCTGTGGCGTGCCCGACGACATGCGCGACCGCATCTTCGAGGCACGCGTCACCTCCAAGCTCGAGTCCATGCACATGGACCGCTGGGGCGTGCACGGCCGCGGCATGGCCCTCTTCTCGGTCCACGAGAACGCCCAGGAAGCCCGCGTCATGGCCTCCTGCCCCGGTGGCGGCACCTCCATACGGGTCATCACGGACGCCTCGGCGCTGCCCGAGAAGACCGACCAGTCCACATGGCCTTCCGTGGGCGTCGACGACGACGGCATGCAGGCCGTCGTCCGCGGTCCCCACAACATCATCAGGACCTGCTGCGAGTTCGCCCTTGAGGAGCGTGGGCGCGTCGAGCTGTTCCTTGGGTCTCCGGCAGAGATGGCCGCCACCATCCGGGCTCGCGTGCGTCCCCGCGTGAGCCAGTCTGACCTCCTCTTCGTCGACGACCTCTCCGACCTTCCCGTCCTCGAGCGTCTCTATGCGGCAGGCGATGCGGGAGAGCTCGTCAACGTGTGCACCGACCTGGGCCTCGACATGTCGGAGCGGACGGCCCACCGCATACTCGCGGGGCAGGTCAAGCCACAGCGCGGCGTCCTCGCGAGACTCTCGCATCGCCCTGACGAGTCTGCACCGCAGGAGGTGGACCTCATGCGCGACCGCCGCGGCCTCCGCATCGCCGAGGAGGACGTCGAGGACTTCGCCCGTGCCGCCGAGCGCGCATTCGACCTCCTTGCCGCACGGTACTACCTCACGCTCCAGACGGAGCCGCGCGTGCGCGTCTCGCGAAACAAGATCACCGTCACCTATGACATCGAGAAGCAGGACTGACGCCCTACCACGAGATTCTCAATTGCGATTCCATCAAACACGGTTAAACTGTATGCTTGCGTGACACGATACACAAAGCATCACCAACAAAGCCAAAACGGCCCAGGAGCAGCATCAATGGACTTCCTCAAGGTTTCCAGCAAGTCGTCACCCGCCTCCGTCGCCGGCGCCATCGCCGGCATGGTGAAGGACGGCGTACCCGTCAACATTCAGTGCGTGGGTGCTGGTGCCGTCAACCAGGCCATCAAGGCCATCGCGATCGCACGCGGATTCCTCATTCCCACGGGGGTTGACATCTCCTGCGCGCCCACGTTCTCCGACATCGAGATCATGGGGGAGAGCAGGACCGCCATCCGCATTGCCATCTACGTCCATCGCCTCGTCTCTCCCGATGTCGCGTCGCCCTCCATCGACCACGATGTCGAGGCGTACGCATAGATGCCTGTGACCAGCCAGAATCCCCCTCTCGACGTCCTCGTCGGAAAGACCTATCACGTCAAGGCCTACGGCTGCCAGATGAACCTCCATGACGCCGAGCGCGTCTCTGGCCTGCTTGCCAGCCGAGGCATGATCTACGTCGCCTCTCCCGAGGAGGCTGACCTCGTCGTCTTCATGACGTGCTGCGTCCGCGAGCACGCCGACACGCGCCTCTACGGCAACGTCTCCGCCATGGTGAGCGCCCCCACGCCGCCATCCGGCCGACGCGTCGTCGCCATCGGAGGCTGCATCGCCCAACGCGACGGAGACCACATCCGCGAGCACATCCCCAACGTCGACGTCGTCTTTGGCACCCAGGCTATCGACAAGCTGCCCACGCTTGCCGCACGCGTGTGGGAGAGCGGCCGTCGCGACCTCCAGGCCGACACGAGCGAGCCCTATGAGGGCTTCTCGACCGACCTCCCCAGCATCCGCGAGCAGGCGTTCCACGCCTGGGTCCCCATCATGACGGGCTGCAACAACTTTTGCACCTACTGCATCGTCCCGCACGTGCGTGGCCGAGAGCGCAGCCGCGAGGTCGAGGACATCGTCTCGGAGTGCCGCCGCCTCAAGGCCGATGGCGTGCGCGAGGTGACCCTACTGGGACAGAACGTCAACTCCTATGGTCGCGACCGCTACGGGGCGCCGCGCTTCGCCGAGCTGCTCCGCCTTGTCGGCGAGACCGGCATCGAGCGCATCCGCTTCACCTCCTCGCATCCCAAGGACCTCTCCGACGACACCATCGCCGCCATGGCTGAGACCCCCCAGGTGATGCCGCATCTCCACCTTGCCGTCCAGAGCGGCTCCTCTCGCGTGCTCAAGGCAATGAACCGTCGCTACACGCGCGAGGACTACCTCGCCCGCGTTGCCGCCCTTCGCGCCGCCATGCCCGACATCGCCCTCTCGACAGATGTCATCGTGGGCTTCCCCGGCGAGACGGCCGAGGACTTCGAGCAGACCATGTCGCTCTTCGAGGAAGTCCGCTTCTCGTCTGCCTTCACCTTCATCTACTCTCGGCGTCCCGGCACCCCCGCTGCCGACATGCCCGACGACACGCCGCGCGAGGTCATACAGGAGCGCTTCCAGCGCCTCGTCGACCTCGTCGCCGACCTCTCGCTCGAGTCCAACCAGCGTGCGCTCGGCTCTACCGTCGAGGTGCTCGTCGAGGGGACCTCCAAGGCGGATCCCGGCGTCATGGTCGGCCACAGCCCCAAGAACCAGACCGTGCACTTCGAGCTGCCGGAGGGTCTTGCCGCGCAAGATGCCATCGGCAGGCTGGTCGACGTCCGCGTCGACGAGGCGCGCAGCTGGTACCTGCGCGGTCCCGTCGTCGGTGAGGCCCGTTGACGTCGCGCGTCACATGCGTCGTGGGGGCGACGGCCTCTGGCAAGAGTGCCGTGGCCGACCTCGTCGCCGAGCGTCTGGGAACAAGCGTCATATCAGTCGACGCCATGCAGGTGTACCGTGGCATGGACATCGGCACCGCGAAGACCCCGGTCGCCGCACGTCGCGTACCCCTTCTCATGGTTGATGTCGTCGACGTCACCGAGGACTACTCCGTCCAGCGCTTCCAGCATGACGCGCGTGCCTATGCGGACGACCTCGTCGCACATGGCCGCATCCCCGTCCTCTGTGGGGGCACCGGTCTCTATCTCGATGCCGTCATCGACGAGATGGCGTTTCCCACCGGCATGCGTGGCACCAAGACGCGCGAACAATATGAGAGGCTTGCCACCACGATTGGCCCCCAGGGCCTCTGGGAGCTTCTCAGGGACCGCGACGAGGCAAGTGCGGCACTCATACACCCCAACAACGTCAGGCGCGTCGTGAGGGCCCTGGAGCTCCTTGACGAGGGTGTCAGCTATGCCGAGAACCACGAGGGGCTGCTCGACCGCGCACCACACTACGACGCCACGCTCTGGGGGCTCTCCTGGGACCGCCAGGTCCTCTACCGACGCATCGAGCGCCGTGTCGACGAGATGTTCGAGGACGGCCTCGTCGACGAGGTCCGCACGCTCTTGGGCTGGGGGCTGGCAGACAACTCCACCGCCTCCCAGGCGATCGGCTACAAGGAGGTCATGGCCGCGCTCGAAGGCCGCTGCACGATGGATGAGGCGCGGGAGGAGATAAAGGCGCGCTCGCGGCGGTACGCGAAGCGTCAGCTCTCCTGGCTTCGACGCGACGGCCGCGTGCGCTGGATCGACATGGGATCGACGTCGGTGGAGGAGGCGGTTGACCTCATCGTGGAATCCGCCCTCGAAGAGAACGTGAGGTGAGCATGGCGCGTTTCGAACCCAAGGACACCGCGATTCGTCCAGAGCGTGCCATACTCGTCGGCGTCGACCTCGGACACTCCGACTGGCCCATCGAAGAGTCACTCGCAGAGTTGGGCCGGCTCGCGCAGACGGACGGCGCCGAGGTCGTGGGCACCATGGTGCAACGCCTCGACCGCCCCGTGCCAAAGACGTTCATCGGCAGCGGCAAGGTCGCAGAGCTCGTCGAGGAGGTGCGTCGCCTCAACGCGGACGTCGTCATCTTCGACGACGAGCTCTCCCCGTCGCAGCAGTCGAACCTCGAGAAGGCGGTGGGCGAGCCCACCAAGATCATCGACCGCACGGCCCTCATCCTCGACATCTTCGGCGTGCACGCCACGACGCGCGAGGGTAGGCTGCAGGTCCAGCTTGCCCAGCTCCAATACCTGCTCCCTCGCCTGAGGGGCATGTGGAGCCACCTCGTGGGAGAGCAGACGCGCGGCGGCATCGGCAGCCGCTTTGGCCAAGGCGAGAGCCAGCTCGAGGTCGACCGCCGTCTCGTGCGCAGGCGCATCTCGACCCTGCGCGAGGAGCTCGAGCGGCTCGACCGCCGTCGCGAGACCCAGAGCAAGGCCCGCTGGGAGTCGGGCGTCTGGCGCGTGGCCCTCGCCGGATACACCAATGCCGGCAAGTCGACGCTGCTCAACCGCATCTCCGGGTCAGACGTCTATGTGCGGGACGAGCTCTTCGCCACGCTTGACCCCACCACGCGTGCCGTCACCCTCGAGGAGGGTCGCAAGATCACAGTCACTGACACCGTCGGCTTCATCCAGAAGCTTCCCACCACGCTGGTCGAGGCCTTCAAGTCAACGCTCGCGGAGGTGTCTGCCGCAGACCTCATCCTCAAGGTTGTCGACGCGAGCGACCCCAACGCCGACAAGGAGCTCAAGGCCGTCGACGAGGTGCTGAGGCAGATTGGCGCCGACAAGATCCGCTCCTTCGTGGTGCTCAACAAGTCAGACCTGCTCGACGCGGAGTCCCGCACCGCGTGCGCGCTGCGTCACCCCAACGCAAGCTTTGTCTCGGCACTCGAGGGCAAGGGCATTTCCTCGCTCCTCCACCGCATCGCAGAGGAGGCGGCACGCGACAACGTCACCATGACGGCGCTCGTTCCATACGACAAGGGCATCCTCGTGAAGATGGTCCACGAGCGCTGCCAGGTGGTGCGTGAGAGCTACGTTGCGGAGGGACTCATGGTCACGGTGAGCGCACCGCAGCGCGTGGCTGCCGCCCTCGAGCCCTATCGCGTGGAATAGGAAGGCATCCCCACTGAGGGTCCATCTAGGTCAAAGCCAGCACCAGGGCGAGGATGATGGGCTGGTGGGCAACGTATATGGCAAGCGGATGACGACCGACCATCTCTAGCGGGACGCAGCCTACGTCACGACAGCCATCGAGGAGCTTCTTGCCGACTTCGCTCCTTGCAAACGCGGCGCCAGCCAAGTAGGCAAGCGAGTAGGGGAGAAGCGGATAGTAGTCCCCCGACGAGAAGTGGGGGCCAATGAAGCCAAGCCAGCTGAGCAGGTCGGTGTCATAGGGAGCCCGTGGAAGCATGAGCCTGAGCTGCCCGAGGCCGACATAGCCATGGGGGACCCCAAGGCACAGGAGGAAGCACAGGAACAGAACCGAGGCACAGGCGATGCCACGAGGCTCGAGGCCCACGCGCTCAAGCAACGCATACAGCAGCGTGGTCGCGCCCATGCAGAAGATGATGCCAAAGCTGATGGGCGTGTCGACCGCCGCAAGACTCGTGGCGACATAGATGGCAGCGGCCAAGAGAAGATAGCGCCAGGACCGTCGTAGGTTGTTGCGTGAGAGCGAGCAGCTGACGCCTGCGACCGCGAGGAACGTCCATGAGATGGAAGCGCGCCAGATGTCACGCAGGGGTGGAACAAACCAGGGGACGCTGACGCCAGCTATGAAGACGAGGTCATAGCAGAGGTGGAAGAGCACCATCGAGACGACCGAGAAGCCCCTCACGGCATCGATAAGACGTATGCGACCGCCATGGGGTGACGAGCGGTCGGATACGGTGCTTTCGAGCGGAGCCTGTCCCATTGCCTACGAAATGGAGCGAATGAGCGCAGTCACGCGGCCAAGGATGACGGGATTCTTGACATAGATGGGCTCCATGCTGTCATTCTCGGGCTGGAGACGCACGCGATAGCGCTCGCGGTAGAAGGTCTTTACCGTTGCGGAGTCATCGACGAGGGCGACGACGATCTCGCCGTTGTGGGCGTCGCTCTGCTCCTTGACGACGATGTAGTCGCCATCGAAGATGCCCGCGTTGATCATGGAGTCACCCTTGACGCGCAGGATGAAGGAGCTGTAGTCACCCACGATGCTCGTGGGCAGGGAGAGGTTCTCCTCGACGTTCTGCTCGGCGAGGACCGGCATGCCGGCGGCGACGCGACCGATGACGGGAAGGGAGATGAGGTTGTTGTCGATGTCGAGGGAGACCTTGGCGAGGCGCTCGTCGGTGCGCTCGGGAGAGGTGCGCTCGGACACGACCTCGATGGTGCGCGGCTTGTTGGCGTTGCGGTTGATGTAGCCGTTCTCCTCGAGGTACTTGAGGTGCATGTGGACGGTGGAGGGGGAGGCGAGGCCCACCGCACGCCCGATCTCGCGGACCGAGGGAGGGAAGCCGTGTGCCTTGGTGTAGGTGCAGATGTAGTCGTAGATCTGCTTCTGTCGGTTGCTGAGACCAGTCTTTGCCATATGATCCTCCAATCCTCTTGCCTTGGATTATAGAACATTTGTTGTCAGATGGCAAAAACAATTGTTCGTTTTCACTTGACACGAACAGTTGTACGTACATAATGATGGTACGAACAAACGTACGAGCACATCGCCTCCAATTGTTGTCCGGCACGCGCGGTATACCAAGGACAACAAGACGATAGGAGAGACAATGCAGCGCAATCACACCACCATGACCTATCCCACCAACGGCTCCCAGGCACTCGAGGCGGTTCCCGTACGTCATCTCGTCCTCATCGAGGGCGGTGCCTGCTCTCCCAGCCCCCAGAGCCCTCGCACCTACCACGAGCAGGCTACCTCCCGTGCACACCGCGTCGTCACCACCGCGCAGGGCATCCTTGCGTTCTGCGTCGCCCTCGCCGTCATCGCGGCGATCCTCTCTGCAAGCATCATCAGGGACTCCGCCCTCGTCGATGCCCGCAATGAGGCCTTCGCCAACGTCACGCTCGAGGAGGTCGTCGTCATGCCGGGCGACTCCCTGTGGCAGATCGCGGAGTCCCACCCCGTTACCGGCGTCTCCACCGCCGATGTCGTCTCATACATCTCCGAGTCCAACGACCTCCCCAGTGCCAACCTCCAGGTGGGTCAGCACCTCTTGGTGCCAGCCTGCTAACCTACGCCTTTTATCTGGTGTTTTATCCCAAATCAGACCACAATACCTTGTGCCATGGATATCGAGCGGGTATGCTACTCATGCTATCGGGATCCAAGAGGCAGAAGGTGGAGCATGCGCTGTCCCAAGTGTGGTTGTGAAGAGTCCAAGGTCGTCGATTCCAGGCCTTCCGAGAACAATGACGCCATCCGCAGGCGCCGTGAGTGCGCGGGCTGTGGCTTCCGCTTCACGACATACGAACGCTGCGAGGAGATTCCCCTCGTGGTCATCAAGAAGGACGGCACGCGCGAGACCTTCGATCGGCAGAAGCTCATGCGGGGTCTCGTGACGGCCACAGTCAAGCGGAACGTTCCCATTGCCACGCTCGACAACCTCATCGGTGACATCGAGACCGAACTCCGCGACAAGGGCATCACCGAAATCCCCTCGTCAGAGGTGGGAAGCCTCGTCCTCAAGCGTCTCATCGACATCGACAAGGTCGCCTATGTTCGCTTCGCGTCCGTGTACCGCGACTTCAAGGACGTCGAGGAGTTCAGCGAGGAGCTGAGGAGCCTGGCCGATGAGTGATGACTTCATTACGCTGCCCATCAAGCGCCTCGACCCCACGGTGGAGCTTCCCAGCTATGCCTATGCGGGTGACGCTGGCCTTGACCTGCGTTCCGCCGAAGACGTCACGTTGAGACCCCTCGAGCGCAGGCTCGTCTCGACTGGCCTTGCCGTCGCCATCCCCGAGGGCTATGCGGGCTTCGTCCAGCCCAGGAGCGGCATGGCGCTCAAGCGCGGCCTCTCCATGGCCAACACTCCCGGGCTCATCGACTCCCACTATCGCGGGGAGCTCAAGATCTGCGCCGTCAACCTCGATGCCCATGAGGACATCCACATCGAGCGCGGGGAGCGCATCGCCCAGCTCGTCATCCAGAAGGTCCCCGTCGTCGAGCTCGTCGAGGTCGACCAGCTCGACGAGACTGATCGCGGCACCGGTGGCTTTGGGTCAAGCGGCGCCTAGTAGCAGTCAGGTTTCGTCAATCATTGAAGACATTGTCCTCGCCTCACATGCCGCCAAGGGCAATGGGTATCCTCGTTTTTGTCTACGTAAGCCCAGAAGGGAGAACACCATGACCGATTCCCCGTCCGTCCGCGACCTCGTCATCATCGGCGGAGGCCCCGCCGGCCTCTCCGCCTCCATCTACGCCACGCGCGCCATGCTCGACGCCGTCACCATCGAGCAGACGGCCATCGGCGGCCAGGTCATCCTCACCACCGACATCGACAACTACCCGGGTGTCCCCAACACCACGGGCTTCGAGCTCATTGATGCCATGCAGCGCCAGGCCACCGACCTTGGCGCCCAGTTCGTCACCGACACGGTCTCCGGCATCTCACGTGACCCCGAGACGGGCATATTCGACGTCGTGTGCGCCGGCGGCACCATCAAGGCCCGCACCGTCATCCTGGCAACGGGCGCAACGCCCCGCCACGCAGGCTTCGACGGCGAGGAGGCCTTCTACGGTCGCGGTGTGTCCTACTGCGCGACCTGCGACGGCATGTTCTATCGCGGCAAGCAGGTCTTTGTGGTTGGTGGAGGCAACTCCGCCCTCGACGAGGCGCTCTTCCTCACGCGCTTCGCCAGCCACGTCACCCTCATCGTCCGCAAGGACCACGTGCGCGCGAGCAAGGCCCTGCTCGAGACCGCGGCGGCCAACGAGAAGATCTCGATCCGCTACCTCACGAGCATCACCAAGCTCGAGGGCAACAACCTTCCCACCAAGCTGACCTTCCGCAACAACGAGACCGGCGAGAAGACCGTCGAGGAGTATCCCGAGGGCAGCTTTGGCGTCTTCGTGTTCGTGGGTCACATCCCGGCCTCCACGCTGCTCGAAGGCATGGCCGAGATCACGCCTGCGGGCACCGTCGTGACCGACGCCCGCATGGCGACCTCGACCCCGGGCCTGTTCTGCGCCGGTGACGTCCGCGACACGCCCCTGCGCCAGATCATCACCGCCGCGGCAGACGGCGCCCTTGCCGCCACGAGCGCGGCGGCCTTCCTCGGCCAGCCCATCGAAGGGTAGGGGAGCGGCCTTTCCAAACGGAACATCCCAAGCTGTCACAGGGACCCTAGGGTTTTACCCGGGGTCCCTGCTCGTATGTCTATGGTTACCGCGTCGGACCTTCCATTCGATACTGGGCACAAGGTAGGGAAAGTCTGTCGAAAGGAGCACCAATGGCATACGACTACATGCGCGTTGAGGACCGCAGGGACCCCAAGTGGGGCCTTCCCGGGGACGTCCGTGACAACTGGAACAACCCCACCATCGCCACCTTCTTCGCCGACGTCATGACCCCCGGCCTCTCGCAGGAAGAGGTCGACATGGGACGTGCCATGTTCGAGGGCGCCTTCGAGTCCATGACGGCGGGCATGGTCATGCCCCCGGAGCTCGAGGCGGCTGGCGAGTGGGCCGAGTATTGGGCTCCTGGCTGCGTCGAGGAGCCTGATGCCCCCGAGCTGCGCCTCCACGTCCGTCTTCCCAAGGGTGGCGATGGGAGCAAGCGTCCCTGCATCATGTACTACTTCGCCGCGGGCATGGGTGGCAAGCCTGACTACTTCGACATGGAGATCGCCCAGTACAGCGCCGACCTTGGCGCCGTTGTCATCGCCCCGCAGTACCGCGCGCATCCCGAGGTCAAGCAGCCCGGGCAGCTCAATGACCTCCACGCGGCCTATCAGTGGGCCATCGACCATGCTGACGAGATCAACATCGATCCCGACTGCATCGTCCTCTCGGGCTACAGCATTGGCGCCATGATGGCCCTGGGCCTTGCATTCCGCCTGCGCCGCTATGGCATCACCCCGCGCGGCCTCTCCATCGTCGCCCCGCCCGTCGACGACATGGCAAGCGGTCCCTCCAGCCGCTTCAGCTACGCAAACGAGAACCTCGGATGCGAGGAGCGCGAGATCACCTGGCACAGCTTCTTTGGCTCCACGCGCGTCGCCCAGCCCGCCCTCTCTCCCGAGATCGTGCCCAACCACTGCACGGTCGAGGACCTCAAGGGCTTCCCGCCCGTGTACATGCACCTCTTCGAAAGCGACCCCAACCGTGACGAGGACATCGAGTTCTGCAGCAAGCTCCTTGCCGCGAACGTCTTCTGCGGCTTCAAGCTCTGGGCAGGCACCAACCACGCCACCATGTACAGCGGTCCCATGTACCCGTTCAAGGCGGGCTTCTATGCCGAGGTCGAGGACAACATCCGCACCCTCATCGAGAAGGACTGCCGTCGTCCCTGGACCGAGTAATCCAAGAGCAAGGACTCGCACACACAGTTAGGAGCACACAATGGCATTCACCAGGGAAGAGATTACCGACATCCTGCTTGAGGCCGTCGGCAAGGCCATCAAGCGCGACCCCGCCACCCTCACAACCGACCTCAAGTGGGTCGATGACCTCAGCTTCAGGAGCGTCCAGGGCATGAAGGTCTGCGGGCTGCTCAACTACAGGCTCAAGATCACGGTTCCCCTCACCGATCTCATCAAGTGCGAGACGCTGCAGGATGCCGTCGACATGCTCGAGGGCATGGTCCAGTAGGGCTCTACGTCTATGCCCGGCATCCGCCCCAACGGATGTCGGGCCGACACCATAGAGAGGAGACACACATGGCTGACCTCAAGGCCATATTCATCGAGCGTGCGCAGGCAAAGTGCCCCACGATCATCTTCCCCGAGGCGGAGAACGAGACGGTCGCCAAGGCCGCCGTCAAGGCCAACGAGCTGGGCGTCTGCAAGAGCGTCCTCATGGGTGACGAGGCCACCGTCCGTGGCTTCGCCGGTGATGCCGACGTGACCATCATCGACATCGACGCCAACCCCGAGGCAATCGACGAGCTCGCCCAGATCTATGCCGACCGCGAGGACTTCCCGGTGGAAGTCGCCGCCGACATGCTCAAGAACAAGATCAACTTCGCCTGCATGTACGTCGGTGCCGACAAGGCCGACGCCATCGTCTGCGGCTACACCTGCCCCACGGCCGAGGCCGTTCTTGCCGCCCAGGAGTACATTGGTCTCGCGGAGGGCACCGCCATGCCCAACGCATACGTCATCGTCGAGCCCGACAACTTCGTCGGCGGCGAGGACAACATGCTCATCTTCGCCGACCCCGTCATGGTGGTCCAGCCCAACAGCGAGGAGCTTGCGTGCATCGCCACCAACACCGCCGCCTCGGCGGAGAAGCTCCTTGGCTGGACGCCACGCATTGCGTTCCTGTCGTACAGCACCAAGGGATCAGGCGGCAGCCCCGATGCGCTCAAGGTGCGCAAGGCCGTCGAGATCGCACGAGAGAAGCGTCCCGACCTGCTCATCGACGGCGAGCTGCAGCTTGATTCCGCCATCGTCCCCGAGGTCTCCGCAAAGAAGATCAAGGGCGAGAACGTCCTCAAGGGCACGGCCAACCTGCTCGTCTTCCCCGACTGCGATGCTGGCAACCTCACCGTCAAGTCGGTCTCCATGTTCGCCAACGGTGGTGGCACCTTCGCCATCATGTGCGGATTCGCCAAGCCCTTCGGCGAGATCTCGCGCCGCTCCGACGTCGACGGCATGGTCTTCAGCACGGCCGTGACCGCGGCCCAGTGCTAGGGAGGCATCCATGACCGACAAGACGTATCGAATCCTTGCCATCAACCCCGGTTCCACCAGCACCAAGGCGAACATCTTCGAGAACGACGTCGAGGTGTGGAAGTCCAACATCGCGCACTCGCCCGAGGAGCTCGAAGCCGCTGGAGACATTTGCGACCAGGGCCCGATGCGCCGCGACGCCGTGCTTGCCGCGGCACGAGAGGCCGGTCAGGACGTCAGCTCCATCGACGCCGTCGTGGCTGTTGGCGGCGTAGGCCTGGCCGCGCTCCTCTATGGCACCTACGCCATCAACGACACGATGGTCGAGGATGCCCGCATTGGCAAGTACGCCGTCCACCCAAACAACTCCGCCGTCATCATCGCCCGCGAGATCGCCGACGCCTGCGGCGCCCCCGCCTACGCAGCTGGCATGGCCACCAGCGAGGAGTTCCAGGACGTCGCCCACATCGGAGGCTTCAAGGAGACCCCGCGCCGCTGCTGCGTGCACATGCTCAACACCAAGGAGCAGGCACTCCGCTACGCCGCGGAGATCGGCAGGGACTATCGCGACATCAACCTCATCGTCGCCCACGTCGGCGGGGGCATCTCTGTGGCGGCCCACCAGAGGGGCATGGTCATCGATGGAACCGATGGCATCGACCAGGACGGACCGTTCTCGCCCAACCGCCCGGGTCGCGTCGGCCTCATAAGCTTCTGCAAGAAGATCGCCTTCGCCGAAGGTGCGACAGCCGCCTCGGTCAAGAAGAAGATCGCCACGGGCGGTGGGCTCGTGAGCCATCTGGGCACCAACGACGCGCTTGAGGTCAAGAGGATGATCGAGGCTGGCGACGAATACGCTGCCCTCGTCTACGAGGCACTCTTCTACAACGTCGCCAACTGGATCGGCTACATGGCAGCGGTGCTCAAGGGCAAGGTCGATGGCATCATCCTGACCGGTGGCCTCATGAATGACGAATTTGGCGCAAACTACATCAGGGAGCGCGTCGAGTGGATCGCACCCGTTGCCGTCAAGCCCGGCGAGCTCGAGGGCGATGCCCTTGCCGCCGCCGCGCTGCGCGTCCTTCGTGGCGAGGAGGAGCTGCTCGAGTACACGGGCGTTCCCGTGTGGGATGGCTTTGACTACCTCAAGCGTGCGTAGGATCTCGCGAACGCCCCTATAATCCCATTCAGACCGGGCGGATGGCCGTTCTCGACAGATGCGACCATCCGCCCAATCACATACCATGGGAGCAGACGCATAAGGAACGGAAGCCTATGGAACCTCGAGACAATGACGTCAATGCCACGGCAGAGCCCGCGAACGAGATGGCGTCCGGCACGCAGACGCTGGCTCGTCGTGGTGCCGTCTACCTCGTGGGCGTTGCCATCCTCGCGCTAGGAGTGTCGTTCTCGCGACGTGCCGGGCTCGGCCTGTCGATGCTCGTGGCATGGCCGGCGGTGCTTGCCGACATCGACCCGAGTGAGGCACGCAACATGGGATGGTGGGTTGGCGCCGTATTCGTTCTCTTCGTCGTGCTCGAGGTCCTGATCCTCCGCCGCGAGTTCAAACCCTTGCAGCTCCTTCAGGTGCCGATATCGCTCATGTACGGCTCACTGGTCAACCTCTGGAACACCGCGACCTCGGCGATTCCCGTTCCCAACTACCTTGCCCAGCTCATCCTGACCTTCTTGAGCGTCGCCACCATGGCCGTTGGCATCTCCATCTACCTCGCAGCGGATGTCGTCCCGCTCTCGTCCGAGGGATTGGTGCTCGCAATCACCCAGACGACCAAGAAGCCATTCCCGCGGGTCAAGCAGGCCTTCGATCTCTCGCTCATCGCGCTTGCGCTCATCACGAGCGTCGCCTTCCTGCACGAGGTTCGCTATGTGCGGGAGGGGACCGTGGTCTCGGCCCTCCTCCTGGGTCCGCTCATCGGCGTCGCCAACAGGCTCATACGCCCCTTCGTGTACCGTGTTGCCCATGGTCATGCCGAGGTGGGGGACTAAGCCCGCGCTATCATGTGCCCATTCTTGATTGGGCCGTCACCGTTCGTCCGCAACAAGTATTGGGGTTGAGATGGGTGCCTACGGAGGCTTTCTCACTGACATAGAGGACTTTGTCGTCGAGGCGCTGCGGGACAGTGGGGGATGTGTCGTCGCCCTCTATCGAGAGACCTATGGGGGAGGTTACGTTCCCGTGCTCTGGGCCCCGCGCGGGGAGGGCATGCCAACGCCATCGCACGTGGCGTCCGCCTCGGACCTCGCCTCATACCTACGCTCCAACGATAGGTACCCCTTCGAGATGTCCAGTGACACGTTCAAGGATGGGCCGGTCAGACGCGGACTCGAGTCGTTTGGGGCCAACAAGCTCTATGTGGTCCCATTGCAGGGTGACGTCGCAGGCCGATACCACCTCACCTGCGGAAGCGAGGACAGCCTTGGCGAGCCCGCACGCGAGAGCCTTCGTCTCTGTGCCACCCGCATCTCATCTGCCCACGAGAGCGCGACGCTTCGTGCCCGCGTCCGCGGGAGCATCCTTCCCGTGCTCGAGCAGGGACAGAACATAGGCATGTACGCCCAGAGCGTCATGGACGGGGAGATCGCCCTCGTCGAGATGGCGCTGGGAGGATGCACGTTTGGCCAGTTCGTCCATGCGGCAGGCGAGCTCCTTGGGATACCCGGCATCCATATCGTCGTCGAGGACTCCGACGGTCTCATCCTGGCCAGTGACGAAGGTGAGCATGTTCCCGAGTCGAGCCTGCAATGGCTGTCGGAATTCACCCGCCTTCCGTATCTTGACTGGATGGAGGAGACGCGCCGACCCGTCCTCGTCCCCTTGGGAGACGAGCCCTCAGCCTTTGGCAGGCTGGTAGTACCCCTCTTTGGGCAGCGACACCTCCTGGGAATCGTGTCGTGCCATCCCGTCACGCGCGAACAGGTCGAAGGACATGCACACGAGCTCATCGGTCTGAGGCACGGTACCCAGTACCTCCTCAGATGCCGCCAGGCCTCGAGGTCGCGTGTCCTCAAGCGTACGCTTGACAGCGTCGAGAACGAACGTGCCCGCATTGCCCTCGAACTGCATGACGAGACGAGCCAGAACCTCGTCGCGCTCAAGGTGAGGCTTGCAACGGCCCAGAGGGCCCTGGAGCGCGGGGCTTACGACGATGCCCGCGGGGTCATCGAGGACTGCTCGCGCATCTCTGACACCATCCTCGACGGGGTCAATCACCTCGCCGCCGACCTCAGGCCCAGCGAGCTCTCGTACCTGGGCATCCGTCCTGCCATCGAATCCGCGGCAGAGGCCCGCCTTGCGAAGCAGGGCATACGCTTCCAAATCACTGGAAACGCCTGCGACGTGCGCTTCAGCGCCCTTCAGGAGAACATGCTGCTTGCCGGCGTCAAGGAGGCCCTCTCGAATGTCGCCCGGCACTCGTTGGCGTCCAGCGTCGAGGTCGAGATGCACGAAGGCGGCGGTTGGTTCACCATTGCCGTGCGCGATGACGGCCATGGCTTCGACCTCACGCCCGAGCGTCAGCGTGGGCTTGGAATCAAGGCCATGCGGGACTGCGCCACCTCGATTGGCGGCGACTTCTGGGTTGGCTCGAAGGTGGGGGTCGGCACCACCGTCCGATTCAGCGTGCCGTACAATGTCCTCGAGGAGGTGGCAGGTGAGTAAGATGCGCATCATGCTCGTCGACGACCACGCGTTGCTGCGATCCGGACTCGTCGCCATGCTCGAGTACGAGGACGACGTGGAGGTCGTGGGCGAGGCCGCCAACGGGAGGGAGGCCGTCGACCTCTACGACCGACTGCTTCCCGACATCGTGGTCATGGACGTCACCATGCCCCAGATGGGTGGCATAGAGGCCTCTCGCATCATTCTCGAGCGACATCCCGACGCCAAGATCCTCGTCATGACGCAACACGAGGAGAAGAAGTTCATCGAGGCCATCCTCGACGTCGACATTGCAGGATGCATCGGCAAGAGGGCGGCCGGCGCCGAGTTCATGACGGCCCTCAAGGCGGTCGAGCGTGGCGAGTTCTACCTGCACCCAGCACTTGCGCGGCTGGTGCGAGATGTGAGGAGGAAGTTCGTCGACCCCATGGACACCCTCACGTCTCGCGAGCGCGAGGTCCTCGAACTCATCGTACGGGGTCGAACGAACCAGCAGATTGCTCATGACCTCTCCCTGAGCATCAAGACGGTCGAGTGGCATCGGTCGAACCTCATGGCAAAGCTTGGCACCCATGGGGTGGCGGAACTCGTCAGATATGCCATGGAGAGGGGAGTGGGCGACGTCAAGGTCGATCCCATCGACAGAATCTGACCTACGTCAACCAAAATAGGGGTATTTACCTGCGCAAACGTTAGAATTGTGCCTGTTTTTGCGCTGTCTTGTCCGCTAGCTACTTGTTAGGATGCTCTTTCTACCTGCGGATATACATCTTATGTAAACTTATAGTCAATCACTGTTGGCATAGCGTCATAGTACGCACGCAGGAACTCCGGGGGTAACCTTCTCCCAGGGTGACAAATCTTCATTGATAGGATTTGGTCAGACGATCCATTCAAATAGGATCCCTCGTCGCTTGTTGTCATGTACGACGTCGAGTCCGTCGTCATCTGACAGCCATGACCCAGATGTCATGGGAGGCTCTTGCAGGGCCTCAGAATGGCTCTGGTGGCCCCGGTATAGTAGTAATGGGTAACGTACGACTCAAAGCGAAGTACGGTCGACGCGCACCACGCACGACAAGAACGACACGCATGACGACGAAATGGCAGACGGCAACGCAACCGTCAATACCAGCGTCCTGTGACAAGGCATCTGCGCAGCAACACAAGAGTGGAGTGAGAGTGCCCTCCAAAGCGCTTCGTTTACCTGCGCATATAGATATCAATTCACGATAATATATCTTATGTAAAGTTATTATACTGTTAAGGTATCGCCACAACGAGACGCGATTCCCCTACTGCTTGAGTCCAATGCGCGACTTGACGAGTTCCCGTACGCGCTTCTCGGTAATGCTCTCGTTCTCGATGCCCATCGAGACGAGGATCTCATCGAGCGCGTACAGACGCGTGTGTCCGGTCGGCACGATGTCCATGCCGCCACGGGAGATGTTGATGATATGGGTCCCCTCGGGCCAAGGCACCTCGAGAATCAGCTTGCCCTCGACCGCGCTGCCGGCCTCGATCACATGGGTCCTCACGTTGCGCCTCGACGTGAGGCTCTCGTCGTCTGTCACCGTCTCGCGCGCGATCGCGAGGTCTGCGTACAGCTTCTCATAGAACGCCTCGACGCCGAACATCTCCGACGTCACATAGGCGGTCACCGACACGAGGACCGCGGCGAGCAGCGTGTTGAGGCTTCCCGTGAGCTCGAACGCCATGACGACCGACGTGATGGGCGCCCTCACTCCCCCCGAGAACAGACCCACGATGCCCAACACGACGAAGTAGTTGAAGAACGTGGGATCGACGCCAAGGTAGTTGCTTGCGAGCTCCCCAAACACCATCCCGACGAGTGCACCCATGGCAACCATGGGAAAGAGCGTCCCTCCCGGCGCCTTTGACCCAAAGCAGAGGCAGGTGAAGAGATACTTGCCCGCAAGAAGGGCCAGCAGGAAGCCCACGCGTGCTCGGCCCAGCTCCAGGATCGAGATGATGGCGTCACCGCCACAGTTGAGCTGCGGAACCACATGCGCAAACACCCCGGCAAGGACAAACGACACCAAAAGGACCGCATACGGCAAGCGTCTGGAGACGCGATTCGAGAGGTCCGTTGCGACGAACATCCCCTTGTTGTGCAGCGCCCCCAGACACCCGGCAACCAGCCCCATGAAGAACACGAGCAGGTAATGCTTGCCAATGGGCATCTCCGTAGGCAGGGGGAACGACAGGACGGGTGACATGCCCAGGACCCTCGACGCGACAAAGTCCGCGACGACCGAGGCAAACATGACGCTCACGACGAGTGGTCCAGAGAGGACGTGGTGGATCTCCTCGAAGGCGAACATGACGCCCGTGAGAGGTGCGCTGAAGGCGGCGGACATGCCCGAGGCAGCCCCGCAGGTGACGAGCAGGCGCTCCTCTCCCCTCTCCTTCGATAGCAGCCTGGCGACGGCCTTTCCGCACATGCCACCAAGCTGGATGGAGGGGCCCTCGCGTCCGAGCGAGAGGCCAGCTGCGGTCACGGCAGCACCACCGGCAAACTTGGACAGGAGGACTCGCCACCACCTCATGTCGACAAAGCCAGCGACCTCGCCCTCGGTCTGCGGGATGCCAGACCCAGCGGAATCAGGTTCCCATCGCACGAGGAAGATGACGGCGGCGAAGAGGAGCACGAGCATGCCCGCGTGATAGAGCATGCCCATGGGGCTGGTCGTGGCAAACTGCGTGACGGCGCGGAGGAGTCGTTCCGCCTGTGACAGGACGACGCGGTAGAGGGTGACGACGATGCCAGCCGTAAGGCCCACAAGGGCTCCTTCGACCACCTTCCATGCCTCGAAGCGCCTCGAGAGGCGCCGGCGAATGACTGACTTCTCTACCCCAGGTTCCATGACCCTCCATACAAAAGGATGGCCGCAAGGCGACCATCCTAGCGTACCACCCAAATCACTTGCTGAAAGCCCCCTCCAAGCATTTGACGCTAAGAGGACACGTCAAAGGTCAGTACGTACCACCTCCCACGAACGAGAAGACGCTCTGCACGCAGACAGTCCTTCCCGGCGCAGGTGCGTGGATGAAGGTGCCGTTGCCCAGGTAGATGCCCACATGACCGTTTGACGTGAAGATGAGGTCGCCATAGGAGAGCTGCGACATGTCCGTCTTCCAGTCACCAGTGGACTTGAGGGACTGGATCATGTCGTAGGTGGAGCGGCCACGGCCATAGCCGTAGCAGTAGCACACGAGACCCGAGCAATCGAAGGAGTTGGGGCCTGCCGATGCGTACTCGTATGGGCAGCCGATGCAACTGTAGGCGGAGTCAACGCCAGCGCCACCAAAGGTGTTGTACGTGACCGCAGGGGTGCTGGGCTTCTCGGGCTGCGCAGGCTTCTCAGGCTCCTTCTGGGGTTCTTCCTTTGCAGGTTCAGGAGTTGGTTGAGGTTCAGGCTTGGCTTCCTCGCTGGGCTTCTCAGCAGGTTCAGGAGCAGGCTCCGATTCCTTACTGTCGTCTGTAGGTTTAGATGACTCCTTCTCGTCCGATTCTGAATCTTTGGTCGAAGTAGAGTCATCTTCTGCCTTGGGCTCATCAGGCTTGTCAGAAGGCTCAGGCTTAGCCTGACTCGAAGCTGCAGGAGCCTCCTGGACGGCTTCCATCGCACGTGCCAGGGCCTCGGCCTCCTCCCGTTCGCGCGCCTCGGCCTCCGCAGCAGCCTGCGCCGCGAGCTCCTCCTGTAGCTGCGCGTCCAGCGAGTTGTAGTACTCAGCCGCCTCGGCGACCTTTTCCTCGTACTCGACAACGCGGGACTGTGTTGCCTCGAGGGTCCTCTCGAGGTCGTGCTGACGTGCCTCGAGGGCGGCAAGCTGGTCGTTGAGCTGGAACTGGAGCGCCTCGACCTCGGCAACCGCAGCCGCGTCGCTCGTGGAGACCTTGTCCATGTAGTAGATGCGACTCACGAGCTCCTCGAAGCTTCCCGCCCCAAGGATGACGGAGAGCAGCGAGGTGTTCCCCGCCTTGTAGTTGGTCCTCATGCGGTTGGCAAGGACCTCGCGTGCCGCCGCCAAGTCCTCCTCGGTCTGCGTTACCTGGGCCTTCATCTGCGCCATGTCGTAGGAGCACGCCTCAAGCTCCTCGCCGCAGGCGTCGAGCTCCGCCTGGATCTGCGTGAGCTCCCCACCCAGCTCCTCGAGCCTTTGTGCTGCGACCTGGAGGTCATCGGCTGTGTCGGCAAGCGCGGGCGCGGGATATGACGACAGGACGAGCGTACCTGCAAGGCACGCTGACAAGAGAGTCCTCATGTACTGTTTCATGGTGGAACCGCCAACATCCGTAGTGTGTTTTAGCTGCGTTTGGAGTGGCAATGATAGCACAGTAGCGGGAGGGGGTCACTACTCCCCTCCCGCCAGAAATGATTAGTCGACCTTCACCAGCGAGAAGAGCTCCTGGTCAAACTCGGCACCGATGATCTCGCGAGGCTTCAGGAAGGCGAGCTCGAGGATGAACCCGAAGCCCACGACCTCGGCACCGGCCTTCTCGATGAGCTTGGCCGTCGCGATGCAGGTGCCACCGGTCGCGATGAGGTCGTCGATGATGATGACGCGGTCGTTCTCGTCGAGCGCGTCCTGGTGGATCTGCAGCTCGTCGGTGCCATACTCGAGGGCGTACTTCTCGCTGTAGGTGGCACGCGGGAGCTTGCCGGGCTTGCGGGCCGGGACGAAGCCGCAACCCAGCTTGTAGGCGATGGGGGCACCAAGCATGAAGCCACGGGCCTCGGCTCCCACGACCTTGGTGATGCCCTTGTCGGCGTAGTGCTCGGCCATCGTGTCGACCACGGCCTGCAGGGCCTCGGCATCGGCAAAGAGGGGCGTGATGTCCTTGAAGATGACACCGGGCTCCGGATAGTCGGGGATGTCGACGATGTAGCTCTCGAAGTTGAAGTCGGACACGTTGCTTCCTTTCGCTTGTGGTGCCTGCCTGTGCCGTTATTCGGATGCCCTGGGGGCACTCTCGGCGATGATGCTCCGGATGATGGAGTCGCGGATGGCGTCGGTGAGCAGCAGCATCTGGTCGAGTGCGTCGTCAAACTGACGCCTGCCCTCCTCGTCGGACGCCCGCTTGGCATAAACCGCCAGCGCCTGTGCGATCATGCCGGACTCCCTGTTGGCCGCCATGACGTACTGCCTGAGGTTCTTGGTACCAATGCCAAAGCGCCTGAGCTGGTCGGCCGCGCGGATGAGCCTGAAGTCGTGGCCGTCGACGAGGTCCCTGCCATGCGGGGAGCGCCTGATCTTGATGGCGCCGACCTCGGCGAGCTGGCGAACCAGCGCCACCGAGATGCCCGTGAGCTCGGGGATGCGCTCTATGGGATGGAGCTTCTCCACGATGGCGGGGTCGTCCTCGGGGAGAAGCGGCGTCTGCGGGTCCTTTGCCGCCCCCGCCTCCTTGGGCTCGGGAACGCGGTCGAGCTCCTCCTTGATGACGGAGAGGGGCAGGAAGCGGTTCTTCTGCAGGTAGAGGATCTTCTCGAGGCGCTGGACGTCCTTGGTGGAATAGAGGCGATAGCCACCGGGGGTTCGCGCCGGCGTCAGGAGCCCCTCGTCCTCGAGGAAGCGCACCTTCGACACGGAGAGGTCGGGATACTGCGCCTGGAGGCGCTTGACGACCTTTCCGATGGTGAGATAGGCGGAGTCAGGCATGGCCCACTACCCCATCGCCCCATTGGCGTGGAAGACCATGCGGAAGGTCCCGATCTGCACCGTGGCCCCGTCGGAGAGGGCGGCACGGCTGATGATGGCGCCATCGACCCAGGTTCCGTTGAGCGAGCCCAGGTCCTCGATGGTGACAAGGCCGTTGGAGAGGTTGGAGAGGTCCATGCGCGCATGACGGCGCGAGACCGTCATGTCATTGAGGAAGACGCTGTTGGCGGGGTCGCGGCCGATGGTGATGATGGGCTGGTCGAGGTCGAAGGACATGCCCGTCTGGGGCCCCTTGATGATGCTGAGGGAGGGACGCGCGACCTTGGCGGCAGAGCCGATGTCGGGAAGGGTCGTGTCAGCCGCGGGAATGCGGAAAACCTCGGTGGCGCCACTTGCGGTCTTCTTGGGCATGTCACTGAATGGCATCGCTGCTCCAAACTACTCTGCCGCTGGGGCGGCCTTGGTCTCATCCATTGATTGTACTACCTACAGGCCACACACTCGACCTCGACGAGAGCGTTTCGTGGAAGAGCCGCCACCTCGACGAGCGAACGGGCGGGACGAGGCGAGGGAAAGAGCTCCCTAAAGGCGCGGTCGACGTCGTCCTTGAAGTCGATGGAGGTCACGAAGACGGTGGTCTTGAGCACGTCGGCAAGGGTGACCTGACCGCCTGCCAGGATTGCCTCACAGCTGCGCAGGGCGCGCACGGTCTGCTCGTAGGCGCCGCCCTCGACAAACTCTCCGGTTGCGGGATCGAGGCCGATCTGGCCTGCCGTGAAGACGTACCGCCCAGCCGACGCGCCTTGTGAGTACGGCCCGATGGCCTTCGGTGCCTTGTCAGTGGAAATGGCGTACATGGGACCCTCCTTAAGGTTCAACCAAACGTCAACGTCTAGGCAAGTCCATACCTGCGAGCGGCCTCGACCAGGCGCTCCCCCGCCCGGACGATGTCCTCGGTGGGACAGGCGAGGTTGAAGCGCTCGAAACCGTCCCCGCCCGAACCAAAGATGTGACCCTCGTCCAGGAAGAGCAGCGCCTCCTGCTGCATGAAGTGCTCAAGCTCCTCGTTCGTCATGCCCCAGCACGAGAAGTCCGCCCACATGAGGTAGGTGCCCTCGAGGGGGAACACGCGGACTCCCGGCAGGTTTTTCTCGATGGCAGAGCGCAGGAGGTCGTAGTTTTCCTTAATGAGCCCTATGAGCTGCTCGAGCCATTCGTCGCAGAGCGTATAGGCGGCCGTGGCGGCGCGATAGGCAAAGATGTTGAGGGAGTTGCCCATCGCAAGATTGTCGAACTCCCCCACGAAGCGCTCGCGTACCCCCTCGTCGGGGATGTAGATGACGGAGCATTGGACACCGGCGAGGTTGAAGGTCTTGGAGGGGGCGGTGCACACCATGCAATGGGCGAGCTCGTCCTCCCCCATGACCGTGGCGATGGTCGTATGGTGGTGTCCGGGCATGATGAGGTCGTCATGGATCTCGTCAGACACGATGAAGACGTCGTTGGCCAGGCAAATGTCGACGAGCCTTCTCAGCTCCTCGGGCTCCCAGACCCTGGCGACCGGGTTGTGGGGGCTGCAGAGCAGGATCGCCTTGTTGCGGGGGTCACGGGCGAGCTCCTCGAGGCCCTCGAAGTCGATGCGGTAGCGGTCCCCCTCGAGGACGAGGGGGTTCTCGACGACGACCCGTCCGTTGCGCGTGATGGCAGACGTGAACGGATAGTAGACGGGGGGCTGGATGATGATGCCATCCCCCGGCTCGGAGAGGATGCGCACGGCATCGTGGAAGGCCGGCACCACACCGGGCGAGGTCGCGATCCACTCGCGCTTGGGAGTCCAGTCGTGATGGCGCTCCTGCCAGTTCAGGCACGCCTCGTAGAAGCTGTCCTTGGCCGTCGTGTAACCAAGCGGGCCCTCGTCGAGCAGCTCGTGGAGCGCCTTGATGACCTCAGGCGGGTTGTAGAGCTCCATGTCGGCGACAGAGAGGGGCACGACGTCTGCGGGGACGTCGGGCTTCCTGTTGAGCATGTCCAGCCACTTGTATGAGCCCGCATCGTGCCTGTCGGCCCTATGGGTAAAGTCGTACTTCATGGTTCCTCCATTACACTGAGGGAACTCGATGCCAAAACCTAACCTCAAAGTATAGCCACCCGATACGCGGGCATCACCAAGACTCGACCTCGCGGCCCTCGAGGATGGCGTCACGGACGCGGAATCCCTTGCGCCAGTAGCGCACGGCCTGCACGACCGAGAGCACCAGCCCCGGATACACGAAGACGATGCCGATGCCAGAGGGGGTGTCGTTGAGGAGGGGCAGGTAGGGAACGTTGAGGATGCCGAGCGGCTCCAGGGGCGGGGTCCCAATGAGCAGCAGCGAGAAGCCCAGCATGAGCAGAGCCGTCGCAAGCTTGCCCATGTACATGACGTTGAGGGGATGGCTGGTGAACGTCTTGAGGTACTCGGTGCCAATGATCAGCGAGACGTCACGACCAACGAGCACCATGGCCATCCACAGGGGCAGCTCGCCATGGAGGACCAGCGCAAGAACGCCCGTGAAGAGCAGCGCGCGGTCGACGATGGGATCGAGGATCTTTCCGACCCAGCTCACGGTCTTCGTGGCACGGGCGATGTTGCCGTCGAGCCAATCCGTGACCGAGGCGATGATGTAGATGGCGACGGCTGCCGTGTGGTTGATGTCCAGGACGAACACGTAGAGAAAGACGAAGGTCAGGACAAGTCGCGTGAACGTGATGGCATTCGCGAGGGTGAGCACGCGGCGCGAGGGGTTGTCGGGCGTACCGACCTCGGGCACGGGAGGGAGTCCCTCCCCCACCATGACCTTCGTGTTCGTGCTGTCGCCTGCCACCGTTGCCATTCCCTTCGCAAGTTCACATTGGGTGATTCTACCCCAATGTGCGATTGCCAGACCAAGGCGGCATGTTCTCGACAGAGTTGTCAGGTTGTCTCAAGCAAAAATGATGCGAGTCAAGACGAAGAGGTTGTGCGTTTCTATGAAAGTCTCGATTCTGCTTGTCTCGCTCCGTACGAAATGCTATCTTGTCCCTTGCCGCGTTTTGGCAGACATACTTCGGGTGGTGGCGCAGTTTGGTAGCGCACTTGACTGGGGGTCAAGGGGTCGCTGGTTCGAATCCAGTCCACCCGACCAGAACTTCCGA
>CAMPCT010000008.1 GCA_946647055.1 uncultured Atopobium sp.
ACGGGCGCCTCCCCATTGCGGAGGCGCCTGCTCGCTATTTCGCCTTCGCGTTCCTACGTCTTGCGGCGGCCTTGAGGCGCATGCGGTGGAGGGGAATCGTCATGGTTGCCGCCGCCTTCAGCAGGGCGGCCTTGACCCTCAGGACGGGGGAGGCCTCGTACGTTATGCAGGGAATCCCAAAGCGCTCGTACACTGCGTTCGCAAAGCCCTCCGCCCGGTAGTACGGACGCATCTTCTCGTGGTCAAGCGAATGGTGCACGTCCGAGGCGAGAAGCCCATAGTCTACCGACGACTCCCTCACATAGCGCCTGGTCGTGGCGAGGCTGTCGTTGCCCAGGAGCCACTCCTTGCATGCGTTCCTGAGGCGGCCTCGCACGATGACGGAGACCTCTGGAACACTCATTCCCCGTTGGCCCCGATCCTGTTGCAGGAGAGTATGCTCGCGCCTCTGAGCTCGACGTATCCCCAGTTCTGCGTCTCCCACGAGAGGCGCGTGCCCGCCGTGTCGATGCGGTCGAACGTCAGGCCGTCGCGACACTCGAGGTTGCGGTGGCCGCCGGACATGCTGCGCTCGAAGAAGGTGTACTTCATGAAGTAGGAGGCGCAGGCCAGGGGCCCCACGTCCACCAGGAGGTCGAGCCTCGTCCTGTCGCCCATGCTGCCCGACCCCACGTCATAGAGGAAGTAGGTGCCCTGGGGGACGTCGTCGAGGGTGTAGATCTCGAGGCGCAGGCATAGGTTCTCGACGTCCGCGAGGTACTCGTACTCGAGCCGCAGGTGCATGGCCTCGCCCTCGTCGAAGCGGTTGTCCTTCCTGTCAAGGAACTCCGCGCTCGTAAGGCAGACCATCCGGTTCGTGAGCCACTTGAACGACGGCGCGCTGGGGTAGTCCTTCCGGATGTCCTCCGAGCGGCCGCTGTCCATGTAGAGGGCAATCGCCTCCTCGGTGTTGCCGTCGAAGATGATGCGGCCCTCGTCCATGACGATGCAGCGGTTGCACAGGCGCCTGATGGTGTTCATGTTGTGGCTGACGTACAGGACCGCACGGCCCTCCTCGGTGGCAGCCCGCCTCATGGCCTCGAGGCACTTTGCCTGGAAGGCCATGTCGCCCACGGCGAGCACCTCGTCCATGATCATGATCTCGCCCTTGAGGTGGGCGGCGACGGAAAACGCGAGCTTGACGTACATGCCGCTCGAGTAGCGCTTGACAGGCGTGTCGATGAAGTCGCGAATCTCGGAGAACTCGATGATGTCCTCCATGGCCTCGTCGATCTCGGCTCGGCTCATGCCCAGGATCGCACCGTTCATGTAGATGTTCTCGCGTCCGGTCATCTCGCCGTGGAAGCCGGTCCCCACCTCGAGCATGGAGGTGACGCGCCCAAAGAGCTCGACCATGCCGGCGCTGGGGGACGTGATGCGGGCAAGCACCTTGAGCAGGGTGGACTTTCCTGCCCCGTTCTTGCCGATGATGCCCAGGGTCTCCCCGCGACGAACGGTGAGGTCGATGCCGTTGAGGGCGAGGAGGCGCTCGCCGATGATGCGCTCCCTCGAGTTGGAGCCGATGATGGAGTTGGGGTCCTCCTTGCCGCGTACCCGCGCCCACCAGCTCTGGAGGTCCTTCTGGAGGGTGCCGCTGCCGATCATGCCCAGGCGGTACTCCTTCTTGAGGCCCGAGATGCGAATCGCGACGTCGTCATCGACCATGGTGTCTGTCCTGCCCGTGTCTTCCATGGCCGCCTCACACCGTGTCGATGAAGTGACGCTCGACGCGCGAGAACGTCTTGGTTCCCACGACGAGCAGGACGAGGGTGATGGCCCACGAGAGCGCGATGCTCCAGGGGATGACGTCGCCCGTCCCAAAGAGCCCAAGGCGGAACAGCTCCATGGGTGCGGTGACGGGATTGATGCAGACGAGGGTCTTGAGCAGCGGGCTCGAGATCTCGGAGAGGGGGTAGACCACCGGTGTGGCGTACATCCACAGGGAGATGCCAAAGCCCACCAGGACACCGAGGTCCCGGTACCTGGTGGTAAGCGAGGAGAAGATGATTCCGCAGCTCAGGCCCAGGATGCCAAGCTGGATGAGGACAAGGGGGAGCAGAAGGATCGCCACGCCGGGGAGCCCCATGACCCCCTGCGCCAGGAACCACAGGTAGACGACGACAACAAGCGCCAGGTTGATGAGGAAGGTGGCTGCGGCAGAGACCACGTTGGCCAAAGGAATCGTGAGGCGGGGGAAGTAGACCTTGCCAAAGAGGCCGGCGTTGTCGCTGAAGGTGTTGGCGTTGCTCGAGAAGGACTGCGAGAAGAAGCTCCAGAGCGCGTTGCCGGCCATGTAGAAGAGGATGCCGGGGACCCCGTTGGTGCCCAGGCGCGCGATGTTGCCAAAGACCACGAGGTACATGATGCTCGTCATGAGCGGCCGCAGGAGGAGCCAGAGCGGACCCAGGATCGTCTGGGTGTACGAGACGACGAAGCCGCGCTTGACGAAGAGCAGGATGAGGTCGCGATAGTCGAGGAGCTCGCGCAGGCCCGACGACATGGACTGCTGGTCGCTCGTGATGACCGTGCGAGTGGGACGTCCTGTGGCGAGGGTGGTCATGACCTTGCCCTCCTCGTGCGGGTACGGCGTGCGTCAATCGACCTCGTCACCAGGGCGAATGCCGCGGGGGAGACGGCCAGCAGGGTCACCATCGCACGGGTTCTGGGGGCAAGCCGCCTCACGTCCTCGTGACGATTGACGAGACGGCTCCTCGTCTGCCTCACCGTCTCGTCGACATCGCCCTCGGCGTAGCGCTGCCGGCAGAAGGCGTATTCGTTGCGCGCGGCCTCGACCGACATGGCACGGGACGCCTCCGGATGACGCTCGGAGAGGTATCGGCTGGCATCGTCCCTGTGCCGTGCGCAGATGAGCCAGCCCTCGCTTCCGCCGGCATGGGAGAGCGAGACGTTCCTCTGGCGATAGAAGCACAGGGGCTCCTTGGTGACGAAGACCCTGTGCGCACGCTCCATGAAGCGGTAGGAGGTCGTCTGGTCCTCGAAGCGATCCTTCGAGAAGAAGCGGACCTGCTCGACGAGCTCGCGACGGTAGAGCTTGTTCCATGCGTAGTCGTTCAGCTTGCGCGAGGCGAGGGCGACGAGCGCCTCGTCGGGGTCCAGGAGCCCCTGGACACCCAATATGTCCGTCGGACACGAGGGCAGCGCGCTGCCGTCCTCGTCAATCCTCTGGAAGCCAAAGACGACCAGGTCGGCATCGTGCTCGAGGGCAAGCTCGAGCGGGCGTCGACAGAAGTCCGGCCCCACGTAGTCGTCGCTGTCGACGAACATGACCCAGTTGCCGCGGGCGACGTCGACACCCGAGTTGCGGGCGGCGGAGAGCCCGGCGTTTTCCTGGTGGACGACGCGAACCCGGTCGTCGCGGGCGGCCCAGCCGTCGCAGATGGTGCCGCAGCCATCGGGGGAACCATCGTCGACCAGGATCACCTCGATGTCGCGGTACGTCTGGGAGAGGATGCTCGAGACGCACTCGTCAAGGAACGCCTCCACCTTGTAGACGGGGACCACGATGGAGACGAGCCCCAGGTCCTCCTCGGCATGCAGGTCTGTCGTCGTGGGCTCCGACATGCGTGCTATGCCCTCGCCCTCAGGAGGCCGGCGATGTTGTGGCCGAGGGTGCGCATGACCTTGGCGCCAAAGCGGTCGTCCCTGCCGGTGTGCTGGCCGTTGTGCATGAGGGGCCAGTAGTTGCTCGTGGCGACGATCATCTGGCTGGCGTAGAAGTACTTGTCGAGGCGGTCGATGGCCGCCGTGGCACCCCCGCGCCAGAGGTTCACGACCGAGGCGCCCACCTTGCCCTTGAGCGTGCTCTCCCAGTTGCAGGTGGCATAGAAGGCGCGGTCACAGGCGGCGCAGAACGCACCGTTGGGTCCGGCGAAGTAGACGGGGGATCCCAGGACGACGCCGTCGCAGGCGTTGAGCCCGGCTATGAGCTCGTTCACGCCGTCGTCGGCACCAAAGGCGCAGACGTGCGTGCGGCTGCACGACGTGCAGTCGTTGCAGCCGCGGATGGGCTTGTCGGCAAGCTGCCACCAGAGCGTCTCGACGCCCTCCTCGTGAAGGGCCTCCTCGACGATCCTGAGCTGGTGGGCGGTGAAGCCGTCCTTGTGCGGGCTTCCGTTGGCGAGAAGGACCCTCATGCGACACCGCCTTTCAGGAACGCGGCCATGTTGTGGCCGAGCTGCCGCATCACGTCGGCGCCATACTCGTCATCGTGGCCAAGGTACTGGCCGTTGAACATCTGCGACCAGTAGTGGCTGGTGATGATGGGCATCTGGGCAATCGAGAAGTACTTGTAGAGACGGTCGAGCGCGGCGGTCGTCCCGGCACGCCAGCAGTTCACGACGGCTGCCGCCGGTTTGCCCGCGAAGCCTGACCCATGCTCGTCGCCCGCATAGAACGCGCGGTCGAGCAGGGAGCAGAGCGAGCCTGCAGGCCCGCCATAGTACACGGGCGAGCCAATGACGATGCCGTCTGCCGCGAGGATCGCCTCGATGAGGTCGTTCGCCGCGTCGCCAAAGACGCAGCGGCTCGTCGAGGCGCACCGCTCGCAGCCAATGCAGTCCTGCACGGGCTTGGACCCCACCTGGAACCAGACGGTCTCGATGCCGTCCTGGAGCAGCGCCTCCTCGACGAAGGCGAGCTGTCGGGCGGTCATGCCCCGCGCATGGGGGCTGCCGTTGACGAGAAGCACCTTCATGCGGACCTCCCTCCACTGGTGCCGACAATCGCTGTTGGAAACGCCACCTGCCGCCATGCGGCCAGGCAGCCAGCGCCGCTAGGCCATCTGCGCCTGGACGGACGTGATGGCGACGACGCCCACGATGTCCTCGGCGGAGCAGCCGCGCGAGAGGTCGTTGACGGGCTTGGCGATGCCCTGCAGCACGGGGCCATAGGCCTCGGCGCCGGCGAAGCGCTGGACGAGCTTGTAGCCGATGTTCCCGGACTCGAGGTTGGGGAAGACCAGGATGTTGGCCTTGCCGGGGACGGTGGAGTTGGGGGCCTTGAGCTTGCCGACACTCTCCTCGAGGGCAGCGTCGAGCTGCAGGTCGCCGTCGAGCGAGAGCTCGGGGTCGCGCTCCTTGGCGAGGCGCGTGGCCTCCTGGACCTTGGCTGCGGTGTCGCCGCCGGCGGAGCCCATGGTGGAGTAGGAGAGCATGGCCACGTGCGGCTCGTCGGTCATGAGCGAGTGCCAGGTGGCGGCGCTGGAGAGGGCGATCTCGGCGAGCTCCTCGGCGGTGGGGTTGATGTTGAGGCCGCAGTCGGCAAAGATGAGCGTTCCGCCCTCGCCGTACTGGGTGGTGGGGGTGCACATGATGAAGAACGAGCTCACCAGCTTGGTGCCCGGGGCGGTCTTGAGGATCTGGAGGGCGGGGCGCAGGGTGTTGGCGGTGGAGTGGCAGGCGCCCGACACGAGGCCGTCGGCGTCGCCCATCTTGACCATCATGGTGCCAAAGTAGGTTGCGTCGGCGACCTGCTCGTAGGCCTGCTCGTAGGTCATGCCCTTCTTGGCGCGCAGCTCGGCGAGCTTGGTGGCGTAGGCCTCGCGCTTGTCTGACGTGGCGGGGTCGATGACGGTGACGCCGGGGACGTCGATGGTCGCGGGGTCGCCGAGGATGACGAGGTCGGCAATGCCCTCGTCGACGATGGCGCGGGCAGCCTCGATGGTGCGGGGGTCCTCGCCCTCGGGGAGGACGATGGTCTTCTTGTCTGCCTTGGCCGTTGCCTTCATGCGGTCGAGGAACTCGCTCACGTGCGCCTCCTGTCTCTTATGGGGTTGTCATGCCCCTCAGCAGTTTTGTAGGGACGCGGTGCACGCTTGGTGCAACGCGCCTCCCATTGTAATGCCGTCTGGTAGAATCGTTGACCGAAAGCGGGGCAATCCCACAAGCCGGCCTCGCTCGCTCATATCCCGGCAGGCTTTTTCTGCATGATTCCGCGGAGGTAGGTCGTGGGCATTCATCAGGGTCTTCCCGAGGCATTCAACCCCTCTCTCTATGACGCCATCATCGTGGGGGCCGGCTATGCCGGTGCCACCTGCGCACGGAGGCTGGCCGATGCCTGCGGGTTCCATGTGGCCGTCATCGAGCGACGCAACCATGTCGCGGGCAACGCCTACGACCGCCTCGACGACGCGGGCATCCTCATCCACGAGTACGGCCCGCACATCTACCACACCACCAACGACCGCGTCCACCGCTTCCTCTCGCGCTTCACGGAGTGGACCGACTACCAGCACAAGGTCCTCGCCAACATCCACGGCGAGCTCATGCCCGTGCCCTTCAACCACGCGTCGCTCAAGCTCGCCTTTGGCGAGGAGCGTGGCGAGGCCCTCTACCAGAAGCTCGTCAAGACCTTCGGCGAGAACAAGAAGGTCCCCATCATGGAGCTCCGCGAGAAGAACGACCCCGAGCTCTCCGAGGTGGCCGACTACGTCTACGAGAACGTCTTCCTGCACTACACCATGAAGCAGTGGGGCAAGACGCCCGACCAGATCGATCCCTCCATCACCGGCCGCGTCCCCGTCTTCGTGGGTGACGACGACCGCTACTTCCCGGCTGCCCCGCACCAGGGCATGCCCGCCGAGGGCTACACGGTGCTCTTCGATCACATGCTCGACCACGACCTCATCGACGTCTTCCTGGGCGTCGACGCGCGTGACCTGCTCACCGTCGAGGAGAGCCGCGTCAACGTGTGCGGGAGGCCCTATGGCGGGGACGTCATCTACACCGGCCCCCTCGACGAGCTCTTTGGCCTCGACCTCGGCGCGCTTCCGTACCGTACGCTCGACATGGTCTTCGAGACCCTTGACGTCGACCAGTATCAGCCCGTGGGGACGGTCAACTACACCACGAGCGAGGACTTCACCCGCATCACGGAGTTCAAGAACATGACGGGCCAGGTCGTTCCCGGGAAGACCACCATCATGCGCGAATACTCCCGCGCCTTTGAGCCCGGCAGCGGCCAGACGCCCTACTATGCCATCCTCGAGCCCGACAACCTCGCGCTCTATGCCCGCTACCGCGAGCGTGTCGAGGGCATCGTCAACTTCCACTGCGTCGGGCGTCTCGCCGAGTACCGCTACTACGACATGGACGGCGTCGTCGCGTCCGCGCTCGACCTGTCCGACATGATCATCTCGCAGCACTGAGGCAACGCGATGTGACGAGGGGCGTGGCCACCCCGAGGGGGAGCGGTCACGCCCCTTTCATGACCCGACCACCGAGAGGAACCACATGGACAAGGTAATCACGTTTGGCATTCCCTGCTACAACTCCGCCGACTACATGGACCACTGCATCGAGTCCATCCTCGAGGGAACCGGCTACGCCGAGGACGTCCAGATCGTCATCGTCGACGACGGGTCCCAGAAGGACGACACGCCCGCCAAGGCCGACGCCTGGGCCGAGCGTCACCCCGGCATCATCAAGGCCGTCCACCAGGAGAACGGCGGTCACGGCACCGCCGTCATGAAGGCCCTCTCCCATGCCGACGGCGTCTACTTCAAGAACGTCGACTCAGACGACTGGGTGGACGGCGAGGCCGTGCGTGCCCTGCTCGATGCCCTGCGCGGCTTCGTCGCAGCCGGGGACCTCGTCGACCTCGTCATCACCAACTACGTCTACGAGCATGTCGAGGACAACACGTGCAACGTCGTCGACTACCGCAGCAAGCTTCCCGTGGGGCGCGTCTTTGGGTGGGACGATATGGGCCACTTCGCCGTGACCCAGTACCTCCTCATGCATGCCCTCACGTACCGCGTCGAGATGCTGCGGTCCTGTGGGCTGGAGCTGCCGCCCCACACGTTCTACGTCGACAACGTCTACGCCTACGTGCCGTTCCCGCACTGCGAGAGACTCTACTACCTCGACGTCGACCTGTATCGCTACTTCATCGGCCGCGAGGACCAGTCAGTGAACGAGGCCGTGCTCACGAGCCGTGTCGACCACTACTGGCGTGTCGCCCGCGTGATGCGTGACGCCTACCACCTCTATGATGACGTCAGGAGCGAGAAGCTGCGCGACTACATGATGGGCTACTTCACCATCATCATGGCCATCTGCTCGGTGTTCTCGAAGCTCTCGGACCGCGAGGATGCCATCGACCAGCTTGACGACCTGTGGGACGAGCTCAAGGCATATGACCGCCGCATGTACCGTCACGCGCGTCGCGGCCTCATTGGCATGGCCACGAACCTTCCTGGTCGCGCGGGCAAGAGGATCACCGTCGACGTCTATCGCCTCGCCCAGAAGATCGTCAAGTTCAACTAGGGGGGAGCCGTCATGGCAGACAAGGACACCTTCGAGAGGAGCGACCTCGCCACGGGTTACGTGGACGCCGGCGAGCTCGCCTACCTCCTGCACTTCCTCGACGCACATCCTCCCGTGACGGAGGCCTTCCTCGTCCTCTATGGCCAGAAGACGGGCGTCTGGTGGGAGAGCCAGCGCGAGCACCTCATCAGCTACTACGGAAGCCGTGCGTCCGCGTGCTTCGGTGACGTTGATGAGCCCTCGTGTGACGCGCATGCCGCCTTCGACGCCATGCGTCGTCCCGAGATGTACGTCTGGCTCATCGAGGCGCTGGGGGAGGACCAGGCCACGGTCGAGGACATCTCGCGCAGGGTCGCCCGCGCGAGCACGCACCATGCGCAGATTGACGTCGTGCGCGAGCTCGTCACCTGGGAGCGTATCGTCGAGCTGGTGCGCAGGCGCGTCGAGCTGCTGCGCGACGAGGGCAAGCTCCTGCACGCGGCGTCCTACCTCGCCGACTAATGTCCACTGGGGGATACTCCCTTTTTGGACAATTGTCCAAAAAGGGAGTATCCCCCAGTGGACAAATTACAGGTCGCAGGCTGCCTTGAGGCCAAAGGCTGACGTGGCGCTGGTCGCTGCGTCGACGATGGCGCCCTCGAGCGCGCGCGTTGCGAGCAGTCCAACCACGTCGACGGGGTACTCGACCTCACCGGTGGCCATCACGAAGACCGTGTCCCCGTCATTGCTGGTGTGCGTGGGCCTGATCGTGTGTGCGTAGGCGTCGGCTGCCATCTGGGCGACCTTGGTGGCCTGGGCCTTGGTGAGCAGCGCGTTGGTCACGACGCAGCTGACGGTGGTGTTGGTGCGCAGACCGTCGAGCGGCATGGATGCCATAGCGAGAAGCGCGTCCTCGACGGATTCGATGTCAGTGCCATCACTGTCCAGCATGCCGGCAATGGCCACCCCGGTCGTGGGGTCCACGACGTTGCCCACGGCGTTGACGGCAGCCACGGCACCGCAGACGAGGCTACCCGCCTGAAGCACCGCCTCACCGAGGCCCGTCTTCATGGCGCGGGCAGGCCCCGCGAGCTTGCCCACGGAGCATCCGGTGCCGGCGCCCACGTTGCCGCGCTCGAGCGGACGCCCCGGGTTGTCGAGGGCCTCCATGGTCGCCTCGATGCCATCGACTGAAGTGGGACGGATGGAGGGGTCGCCCACAGCGAGGTCGAAGAGGCAGGCGCCGCTCACGATGGGTACCACGCCCACGCCCACATCCAGGCCGATGCCCCGGCGTTCCAACTCCTCGGCCACGCCGCAGGATGCAGAGAGCCCGTAGGCCGAGCCACCAGACAGCACGACGGCATGCAGGACCTGGACCATCTCCTCGGGGCGGAGCAGGTCGGTCTCGCGCGTGGCGGGGGCGCCACCGCGTACGTCGACGCCGCCAGTTGCGCCTGCGGGGCACACGATGACGGTGCAGCCCGTCGCCGCGTCCCCGGGCTCGGTGTGGTGTCCGGCGTAGATGCCGGGGATCTGCGTGATGCTGGTGACGTCAGCCATGGATCGCCCCTTCGTCCTGATGCCCGAGAAGCTCGAGCTCCCTCATGAGCCTCCCGATGGGAAGGCCCACCACATTGTAGTAGTCGCCGCGGATGCCCTCCACCAAGGTGCACCCGAGTGACTGGTATCCGTAGGCACCGGCCTTGTCGAGCGGGTCGCCCGTGGCGACGTACGCGTCGATCTGGTCGTCCGTGAGCTCGAAGAACCTGACGTCGGTCGTCTCGACGAAGGAGCGCTCGACATCGCCGGCGAGCAGGCACACACCGGTCGACACATGGTGCGTGCGGCCCGAGAGCGTCCTCAGCATTGTGCGGGCCTCCTCTGGGTCCGCTGGCTTCCCGAGCACATCCCCGTCCTCGTCCCACACTATGGTGTCGGCGGCGATGACGAGCTCGTCGGTCGCGGTAGCCTCGACACAGGCGTGCGCCTTGGCACGCGACAGGCGCTCGACAAGCGCCGTGGGGTGCTCGTCGGGGAGGGCTGTCTCGTCGACGTCCTGCGGACTCACGGTGGGGGAGAGGCCCACCTGGTGCAGGATGTCAATCCTCCTGGGGCTGGCCGAAGCGAGTATCAAGGGTCCTCCTCACGCAAGTGGGGTCACATGGCGTGGCGCGTGTACGCGTCCTCGTATGATGATACCCGTCGGTGGGCGGGCATGGCGCTAGTCCTTGAAGACGACCTGTCCGTCAACGGGTGTCGCCAGGGCCACGAGGGCCTTCTCGACGATGGAGCGACGAAGCCTCTTCTCCTCTGTTGGGTCCAGGGCGGGGTTGCCGAGGGGGTAGGGGATGGCGACCGCCGGGACGATGCGGTTGGCGCCGACCGTCAGCGAGATGGGCGTGACCGTGCAGACGTGCACCACGGGCAGGCCGGCGCGCTCGATTTCCTTGACCATCGTTGCACCGCAACGAGTGCAGGTGCCTCAAGTGCTGGTCAGGATGACCGCATCAACCCCGTCCGAGACGAGCTTCTGGCCGATCTTGGTGGCGAACTCCTTTGCCGAGGCCACCGCCGTGCCATTGCCCACCGTGGAGTAGAACAGGTGGTGCAGCTTTCCGATGGCACCTTCTCGCTCCATGTCGCGCAGCACGTCGACGGGCAGCACGCGGTCGGCGTCCTGGTTGGCGTAGGTCGGGTCGTAGCCGCCGTGGGCGGTCTCGTAGGCACCGTGCGCAAGCTCGTCGATGCCCGTGATGTCGTACTCGCCATAATGGGACGCGCTCGAGCTCTCGATGAAGTCGGGGTTGCCCGCAGGTACGATCCCGCCCGAGGTGACCAGCGCGATGGTCGCCTTCGAGAGGTCCGCTACCGCAGGCTGCGGGTCGACGCGGTCGAAGATCGGCATGGGGTATTCCGTCGTGAAGGGCTTGCCGGCGAGCTTTGCCAGCAGCATGTCGACGGCGCGCCTCGAGCCGCGCTTCCTCTCGAAGAAGTTCACGCGCTGTCCCTGGGGGATGTAGCCCTCCTCGCATGACGCGCCGATGTGCTCCCCGCGGGCGAGCTTGAGGGCGAGGGGCGCCATGGCCTTCACGGCCGCGCGCATGCCCGCGGCGCTGTTCTTGGTCGAGACGATGTAGGTCTTGTCCTTGTACAGGTCGACGCCGGGGTTCTCGACATACATGCCGGTGAGCGACGGGATGCCGAGCCGCTCGTTCACCGCCGCGGCAACGGCACCACAGGCGACGCCATAGCGACCCGCGTTGAACGCGGGTCCGGCGACCAGCACGTCGGGATGGACCCTGTCGACGAACGCGAGGATCTCCTCGAGCGAGGAGTCGTGGTGCTCGTTGAAGTAGCCGTCGCCGCACACGATGGTGCCGACGATCTGCGCCTCGTCCCCAAAGAGCTGCATGAAGGCCATGCCCGGGCCCTTGACCTCGCCCTCGAAGAACTCGACGGGATGGTCGGCCTGGTCCTCTCCGCCAATCTGGGCGAAGAACTGGTTGATGTAGTGGAGCACCGTGATCTTCTTCATGGCGTGTCTCCTATCGGGCGCTCAGCACGTGGAAGCCGACCTCGTTGGTGGCGCCGGTGATGACCTGCAGCTCCACCACGAGCGACCCGTCGTCCTGAAGCGTCTCGGCGCTGGCCCCGGCGATCTTGTTGACGAAGTCGAGGGTGCCGATGACCTTGTCCATCCTGGGCAGCGTGATCACCTGGTTGGCGTTTCCGCCCGTCACCACGGCGTCGGCCGCGGCGTCCGCGTCGGCCAGCGACTGGGACCTGCCGTCGCGACCCGCGTACTCGTCGGTGATGATGACCGTCTTGATGCCCTGTGCCTCGATCTTCTTGCAGTTCATGATGAGGTCGGTGTCGGGGTTGCCAAAGCCCTCCTGCGAGATGATCACGCCATCCAGGTCGAGCATGCGGCAGAGCTTTGCCGTCTGGTTGGAGGAGCGCTCCTTGTCGGCAAGGTAGACGTTCTCGTTGGTGATGATGTGCGCCACGAAGTTGATGGTCTTGCCGTGCTCGGAGTACAGGTCGGCGATCACGCTGTTGTTCAGGTGGATGTAGGTGGGGTTCTTGTCGCAGGCCGAGACGCAGTTGCCCGACACGATCGCGCCGTCCATCGACTCGGTGGGGTAGAGCACGGTGGGGAGGATCTGCTTGGCGTCGACGCCGTAGACGTAGGTGTCGTGGAGCAGACCCTGGCTTTGCAGCATCTGGACGTACCCAACGCGCGGAAGGTCGTGGAACAGGTGCAGGTCGTCCACGAAGTCGAGGGTCTCGAACTCCTGGACCTCGTCGGGCTCCACGTCGCGCCCGAGCTCGCCCAGGGCCACCGCGACGCGGAAGCCGGCCATGCGCACGGCGCGCTCGTACTCGTGGGCCTCGATGCCCGCACGGGGCGTGCAGACCATGACGAGGTTGAGGGTCTTGGAGAACGGCGTGTAGGCCGCGCCGGGCCCCGACATGTCGATGATGCCCTCCTGGAAGCCCACGATGGGACCGGCCGTCACGAGCGCCATGCCGGCGAGCGCATGGGTCCTGCCCGAGCCGACCGTGTCGACGCCGGCGATCATGCCGGGGAAGATGCCGCCGGGACCCTCGACCTTGACGCGGGGTTCGATGACGTCCTTGACCGGGGTGATGCGCACCGACTCGCCCGGCTTGGCGATGTCGAAGCTCACCGTGGCGATCTTGTCGTCCTCGAGCACCATCTTCTCGAGCGGGGACGGGTTGACGTGCAGCACGCCACCCTCCAGCTTCGTCTCGTCCGCGAACACGATGTCGTGGATGAGGATCCGTCCCAACGTCAGCTTCATAAGGCCCCTCTTTCGGACTCTTCGCCTACCTACCGTCACATCCTGGCCGACTCACGCGCGCCCTCGATGAGCGAGAGGTCAACGAGCTGCAGGTCATGCAGAATCTGCTCGGAATAGCTGCCCGACCTGTCGACGAACTTCTCGCATGCAGCGATGGCATGGGAGATGAGCCTCGCAGACGCGACGTCCATGTCCCGTGCGGCCTTGGCAGAGAGAAGCATCGACTTGTAGGGCGTCTCTCCCGGCTTCACGCTTCCCGACAGGGGGTGCGTGAGCAGGCGATGGCCGTCTGCGACATATCGTGCCGCCCCCTCGAAGACGTCACCGATGCCTCCGGAGACGAACGCAACCTCGACGTCGGGGGCAAAACGCTCCCTCACCAGGGGGTTGTTCGTCAACACGAAGTACTCCACCAAGCCCTCCTCTCATTGCGCGCCAAAAGCCGTTTCCCTCTCGGGGTCGCGATTACCTGCCCAAGAAAAAACGCCTTCCCCCGACTGGGTTCCGGCGTCCCTCTGTCTTCTCGTCCCGTATCCGGCCTCCGTCCGTGACGGGCCGTGTGGCGCGACATAAAAAGGGATGCTTTGGGGCTTGGCCCCTTGGCATCCCTCCTGTCTTGCGAGAATCCAGAATCGTGTCGCAGCCCCATTCCTTTTGCTTGAAAGATTCACGCCTGCGCTGCCATGCGAAGGCGCTTGCCTCTTCAGCGGCCAAAGAACGGCTCTCTCGTGGGACTGCCCTCTGAGCTTGTAAAGGTACCCTGCAACAAGGATAGTATCGGACATCCGCATGCTCATAGGAAGTCCCAATCGCGGAGCGGCAGCATGCTTCCGCGGACGCGCCTTCGGCTACGGACGCGCCTATGTTTCAGCAAACGCCCGTCAGGAAGGTGCGGATGCGTTCGTTGAAGTCGGGAGCCTCCTCGTAGGCGGCATGTCCCAGGCCCTCGTAGAGGTGGAGCTGGCTGCCGGGGATCGCCTCGTGGAGCTCGCGCGACGCCTCGGCGCCTACGATGCGGTCGTCGGTGCCGCCTATGACGAGCGCGGGGCATGAGATGCCGCCCAGGACGTCACGCGCGTCAAAGCGCAGGATCGCCTCGGCGTTGGCGAGGAACCTGCGGTAGCCGTCGCGCGGCCTGCCCACGAGCCCTAGGACGGGGTAGGCCATCCGATACGAGGAAAGGCGTCGCGCCGAGTAGCTCCTCTCGGCGGTGTCAACCATGAGGGCGCGATGGTCCCTGCGGTTGGCCATGTCCTCCCAGCGGCGGACGTTCTCGCATGCCAGGTCGTTCGCGTACGGAGCCGTGACGGCGAGCACGAGCCCGGACACCAGATCGGGATGGTCAGCCGCGAGGTACTGGGCGATCATCCCTCCCTGGGACACGCCCAGGATGCCCGCGGCGGAGAGTCCCAGCGCCTCCATGGAGCGCGCCTGGTCGTTCGCCATGTCGCGGATGGAGTGCCCGCACGGCAGGTCGTCCCGTCGGCTGAACATATAGACGGTGAAGTCGTCGAGGAGGTCCGTGTAGCCCGAGGCCAGCAGCAACGCCTTGCCACGCACCGTGGCGAGGCCGTCCGAGAGCCCGGGAAGCATGACGAGCGTGCGCGACCCGTGTCCAAAGGCCGCGTAGGGCATGGTCATGTCATCGAGCGTGACGGCCCCGTCCCTCGCGTTCCACAGCATGAGTCCTCCCGTAGACAGCCCCTCCGCGTCGATGAACGGCTTGTATAAGCCAGCATTATCCGGAATATACCAGTACGTGTTGTACTTGTGCTGATACGCCCATTCATTACGAATTGCTCCCACGATGCCTGATGGCATTGATGATCTGCAGGCCGTCTGTCTCCATTCCCTTATTCTCCCCGTGGAAATAGTGGGTGGGAATCAAGGATAGGACCAGGGTGAACAAATTGATGGAAAGAGCGGCGCTGACAAGGGATTCGATGGCACTGGAGGCGATGACCTCTGAATGCAAGGACACGTTTCCGAGTCTTACCGGCAGTAGTACGGCAACTAAGATCAGAGATATGACCGGACCTCCCGAAAGCGTTGCGATCAGCTTGGCCGCTGTGTCGATCCGACTCTTCTCTAGCGGCACAAAGCAGCCGTCAAAGGGAAGTAGCTTCACAGTCAGTCGCTCGGTGTCCAGAAGCGTCTTTCCCGATCCAACCCTGATATGCCAATGCGTGTTCCCTGTCGCGAGCGAATAGCCGACGGCATGACCAACCTCATGCAAAAGGGTGGAGAGGAAGAACAGCAGCCACAAGGCGCCCGCGAACATGGCGCATTCGATGATGATTGCAATCGTCCTGGGCATTGAACAGTCCTCATGAACTCCGATTCGATGCTCTCATCAAATCATTTTATAGAGCTCGTAGCAGTTGTGTCCCTTGGGAACGTCCCTGAGTTCGCCTCTCAGCAGATAGCCGTTCTTTTTGAAGAAGTCGACGTTCCAGTCTCCCGCATTTGTCAGGATCATCGAAGCGCCGTTTTCCTTCGCGAATTCCTCCACCTCTCTCAAGAAAAATGTTCCCAGGCCTTGGTGCCTCAACGGCTCCTCTACATACAGCGCATCGACGAAACCATGCACGCCCTTGTCCGCGTTCGCGATTATGCCCGCAACAAACCTGCCGTCCTTGTCCACGAGCTTCTTATTGAATCCGACGGTCTCGTATTCTGGTTCGTAGGCTTCGCTGTACGCGTCGATGCCGTTTTCAATGACCTCCGCATCCTCGTCGTTGCCGAGCAAAACACTAAGCCGGGCGCCGCTGTTGTTTGTTGGCACATAGCTCGGCGTGTCCCTGTCGAGGTATTTGACCAGGGAATAATCGATGTTCCCGTTTGCCTTCTTAAGCGTTGTAAAGACCGTGTAGCCGTGCTTCTCATAGAACGGCCTCGCCATGAAACTCGCGGTGCCAAGTGTCACGACCCTACAGCCCTTCTCTTTTGCAATGCGCTCGAGCTCTCGGATGATCAAAGAGCCGATTCCCTGATGCCGATAGCGCTCGTCCACCCAAAGGGTGTCAAGAAACATTCGCGACCAGTGGTATTCGTACGCCTGGGCAATGCATCCGCCGATAACCTCACCGTTTTCGTTCTCGACTTTGAGAACGAACTCCTCCTCGTCCGCGTCCACTTCGCGCGGCACGATCTCGTTGATCTTCTCGGCGATATATGCGGCGTCTTCTCTTGTCAGGTCCTCGGTCTTGTAATCCATTTCTCGATCTCCGCCTAGGCCTTTGCGTTTTTGTAGATCTCGCAGGCGATGTCGTTCATCGCCTCATCGGCTGCTTCCGTGACGTTGTTGTACATCACGGAAACGCAGATGTCCTTCTTGCGCGAGAAGACCCAGCTCGTCAGGAAGCCCCAGTTCTCTCCGGTATGGCCGGCAACGCTGTCTTTGCGTGCCTCAGATTCCCAAACGTCAAGGCAAAGGCCGTAGTCGTCCATGACAGGCGCCATCATGCGCCGTGCGGTCTTCTTCTTGAGGAAGCCGCCCCTGCGATAGCTTCTGGAAAGAGCGATGCCTACCTTCACCAGTTCCGAGGGCGTGGTCCATAGGCCCGCAGCAGCGTGCTCGGGATAATAGTGGTAGCCGTGGTTTGGGTCCTCCTTGAGGCCGAGCCTGCCACCGAACGCCGCGTTGGCGACAAGGTCCTCATCAAGCGGCTGAAAGAAGCCGGTGCGCTTCAGGCCCAGAGGCTCGGCGACCTCCTTTTGGAACGCCTCGCGGAGCGTGACTCCCGTGATCCTTGTAAACGCCAGCTCGGCCAACGTGATTCCGCCGCCGGAGTACATGTGCTGCTTGCCGTAAGGCCTGATCCTGCGCAGCCTTGGCATATTGCCCTTGCCGTCCAGCACATCCTCAAGCGAGAGCGGCTCGTGGTTTGCCGGATAACCTGGGAAGCCGTGCAGGTTGTAGCCCGCGGTGTGGCTGAGCAGGGCGGAAAAGGTCAGGGGTCCCTTTTTGATGTATTCCGGCACGATGCCCGAGATGTCCGCGTCAAGGTCGATGAGCCCCTTGTCCACATACCGCAGGAGGGTCAGCGCGAACATGGGCTTTGATACGGAGCCCGCCTGGAACAGCATATAGGGGTTCACCGGGAAGTCCTCGCCGAAGCGTCCGCTGCCGGAGCAGTAGGTGTTAAAATCACCGTCGCTGTCGCAAGCAGCGATGCTCACGCCGTAGCCCTTCTTCCCCCTGAGGTGCATAGCCTTATCCACATCAACGCCGTAAAACCTTTTGATCGTCTTGCGCGGTCCCTTCAGCATCCGCATCAAAACGACCTCATCACCCTCGATGACGCCGGTCTCCCGAAAGCCGGCCTTGTGATAGACGTGCAGGCCAAGCTCGTTGCTCGGTCCAGTCGAAAGGAAGAGCCTGTCCGCGCCGTTCTCTTTGAAGTACTTTATGATCTCCTGCAGGGCGGCCTGGCCGTAGCCCTTGCCCTGCTCGTTCTTGTCGATCATGAAGCGCCAGAGCCAGTAGCGGTCGTCCTCGTCCTCGTCTTCCGGATCAAAGGCAAACATGCAAAAGCCAACCAGCCTCTCGTCCGCATAGATGGCAAACGGACGTGCAGCGCCGGGGTGCTCTTTATTCGTTTCCTCCGCTTCTTTCAGCGAGTAGTCGTTCGGAGCGACGAAGGGTTGGTCCTCGCGCACGGAAAGCGCAAGCACAGCCTCGCGATTATCGTCGTTGATGGGTTCAAGCTTGATGTTCATACCCAGATCGTCCCTGCTCATCACGCACCTGCCAGTTCTTTGCCATCAATACGATGGTCAGGCCTTCCCTCTATCAGAACGGCCACGAAGAAGCATATCAACAAGGGGAGGGATGATAGATCAGCCGTCTTCTATTGTCCTCATCAGGTTCTGCTTGCATCTTACGCTGTATTGCAGGGTATAGGATGCCGCCCCAGCGCTCAATGCGTCCTGTATCTCGGCAATCTCCCTTGTCACATCATCAAGGTTCCTGTACCAGGCGAGAAACGTATTCTGCGAAAACGCCGTGTCGTTCCCATCCGAAGCATAGAGCGCGTACTTGGGGCTGTTCTTGCCGCCCTTGAACTGCTGCGACCGGACTACCTTTGACGCGCTGACAATCACCCCTTCATTCGGTGAGAAGATCCTGATCGTGTTCGAGGGCCTACCGCCTTCGGAGACGTCCGGCGTGCCTTCTCCACCCAGCAAGCTGTCCAGTGAGACACTCAACTTCTTCGACAGGACCAGAAGCTTGTCTACTTCTGGATATCCTTCCCCCAACTCCCATTTTGAAACGGCCTGCCTGCTTACCCCCAGCATCTCTGCCAGCCCCTCCTGCGAGAGCTGGTTCTTCTTGCGAAGCATCTGCAGGTTTTCTCCAAAGCTCATGATTGCGTCCTCCTTACAGATAGTGCCTTCCTTGCAAAAGGAGCGTAGAGCTTGAGATGCGTTGTTTCTACCAACCTCAATTTGCCTTACCGCAACTTGAGGTTGCATTCTCTCTTGTTGTCGAACCAATATGACAAATCCCCGTTTTGCTGCGGTAGAGCATAGCTACAGATCTTTTCTGAAGCAGATGATTCGATTGGCTTCCTCAAATCCCAAGGACAGGTGAAACTTGACACTGTCCGCATTGCCAAGCTCGCAATCGCTGGCAAACTCGGTGCAGCCCTTTTCTCTTGCCCATCTCTCGCATGCCGACAGCAGCTCTGCGGCATGGCCTTGCTTCCGATATCCCTCGGAGACGAAAATGCCTTCCAGATATCCGACGGGTGAGCTCTCCGTTCCCTCAACATAATCGTGACGCAGCTGGCACTGTGCAAAGGCGATCGGCTCATCATCAACACAGGTGATAAAGCACGCCGCCTCGTCACTCTTTGCCAGCTTGCGAAACTCGACTTCCAAATCCCGCGGATCATTGTCAGCCCAAAGGTGAATTGCCAAATCCGCAAGCACCTTGGCATCTTCAGCTTTCGCTCTCCTGATCATATGCATATCGCCTTCCGCAGATTCGAATCGCTTGGTTCAAAAGGCGCTGGAACGAAGCCTGTCTATTGGTGGCACAAGCAGCATACCGTCTCGACGTGGTACGTCTGGGGGAAGAGGTCGACGGGCGTCAGGCGGACGGGGCGGAAGCTCCCCATCTCCTCAAAGCGCGCGAGATCGCGGGCGAGCGTGGCCGGGTCGCAGGACACGTAGGCGATGGCGCGCGCTGGCTGCTCGGAGAGCTGCTCCACGACGTCCTTGGCAAGGCCTGCGCGCGGCGGGTCCACGACGATGACGTCGGCGTCCGTGTCGGGGAACTCGCGCCCGGCGTCACCGCCCTGCGCGTCGACGTTGTCGAGGCCAGCCTTCTCGAGGTTGCGGCGCAGGTCGCGCACGGCAGGCCCGTAGCTCTCGACCGCCGAGACGAAGCCCGTGCGCCGTGCGAGGGGGAGCGTGAAGGTGCCGGCGCCGCAGTAGAGGTCCATGGCCTCGTCGTCGGGCTGGGGGTCGAGTGCCTCCATGACCAGCTCGACCAAGCGCTCGGCACCAGCGGTGTTGACCTGGAAAAAGGATGGCGCGGAGAGGCGCATGAGCTCGCCCGCGATGCGCTCGGACCATGAGCCTGCGCCGGCCAAGCGCTCGACCCCGGCCACCTTGCGCGCCTTCATGGGACCCTTCGTCATGACGCGCACCACGGACGACGCCTTGGTGGCGTCACGCACGACCTTGGCAACCTGGGCGCGGGGGAAGGGACCCGTGGGACCCCAGAGCGAGACCTCGACGTCCCTCGTGCGCTCGGATACGCGAATGCCCACGCGCTCGAGCGACAGCGAGCTCGAGCTCGAGAGGTACGATAGGGCGCCCGAGACCGAGTGGGTGAGCTTGGAGAAGCGCTTGGGGAGCAGCGGGAACGAGTCGATGCGCACCACGCGTCCCACCAGCGGGTCGAACATGCCCAGCACGAAGCGTCCACCCTCCTGGGAGACGACGAGCTCGGCCTTGTTGCGGTAGCCCCAGTCGGGGCCGGGGTCCTCGCAGGGGGCGACGAGCGCCTCTGCCCGCTCTGCGTCGAAGTGTCCGACGCGCGTGAGCGAGCTGACCACGTTGTCGCGTTTTGCCGCGAGCTGGGCCTGACGGGAGAGCGCGGCCCACGGGCATGCCCCGCCCAGGCCGGTGAGGTCGTGATGCGGGGCGACGCGGTCGGGGCTGGCCTCGAGAACCTCGGTGACCGTCGCGTGCGACAGGGTGGGGGAGTCCTGCGTCACCTGGGCGAGGACGACGTCGCCGGGGACGCCCCCCTGGACGAAGACGACCTTGCCCTCGTCGTCATGCGCTATGGCCTCGGGTCCATAGGCCATGCGCTCGACGCACAGCCGGATGGTCTCACCTATGACGGGCATGCCCTATCGCTCCTTGCTCCCAAAGAAGAGGGTCCTGAGGCCGCTGCCGATGAGGGAGAGCGCCTTGCCGACCCTGCCCTGGTCCTCACGTGCCTCGGCACGATCCACTGCCTGCGTCGCGGCCTTGCGGACGCGCGCGCCACCCTCGCTGGCCGCCTGGCGCGCCGCGGAGACGACGCGGTGGACCGGGGTGTCGGCAGAAGGCGAGCTTGACGAGAAGAGCATGCGCTCCTCGACGTCGGCGGGGATGTGGGTGAGCATCGCTGACAGCGACGAGAGCGGCTTGCGGCTCGCCTCGCTTGCCTCGTCGGCGCGGCGATAGGCGAGTGCGATGAGCACCTCCTGCGAGTTGATGGGCTCCTCGCCCTCCTCGACCTCGACGCGCTCCCAGACTCCCTTGGGCGAGAGCACGCGCGCCTTGACGTTGTCGAGTAGCTGGAGGTTCATGTACTGCATGACCATCTCGCGGCAGGTGGGGTCGAGGACGGGGTAGGCGATCTCGACGCGGCGCTCGGTGTTGCGCGTCATCATGTCGGCGCTCGAGAGGTAGAGCGTGTCGATGTCCTCGCCAAAGGCGTAGACGCGCGCGTGCTCGAGCAGGCGGCCGACGATCTGGTGCACCTCGATGCCCTCGGTCTTGCCCTCGATGCCGGGCAAGATGCAGCAGATGCCGCGGATGATGACGGAGACCTCGACGCCGGCCTGCGAGGCCTCGGCGAGCTTGTCGATGACGTCACGGTCGGTGAGCGAGTTCATCTTGAGGAAGACGCGCGCGGGCTGGCCCGAGTTGGCACGGGAGATCTCGCGGTCGATGCCCCGCATGACCATCGGCTTGAGGCCGGCGGGTGCCACCGCGAGGTAGTCATAGGCGCCCGCGAGGTTGCCCAGGGTGAGGTTGCGGAAGAACGCGTTGCCGTCGGCCCCGATGCCCGCATCTGCCGTGAGCAGCATGAAGTCGGAGTAGAGGCGGGCGGTCTTCTCGTTGAAGTTGCCGGTGCCCAGGCAGGTGATGTGGCTCACGCCGCTGGCATCGTGATAGGTAATCTGGCAGATCTTGGAGTGGCACTTGAAGCCCTCGGAGCCATAGATGACGGTGATGCCCGCGGCCTCGAGGCGCTCTGCCCAGACGATGTTGTTGGCCTCGTCGAAGCGTGCGCGCAGCTCCATGAGGACGGTCACGTCCTTGCCGTTCTCGGCTGCCGCGATGAGGCTCTCGCACAGGCGCGACTGCTTGGCCACGCGGTAGAGGGTGATCTTGATGGCGATGCAGGCGTCGTCCGCGGAGGCCTCGCGCAGGAGGTCGAGCAGGGGCGACATGGACTCGTAGGGGTAGAAGAGCAGGATGTCGTGGTCCTCCACCTGGGTGCGCATGGGGATGCCCGGCACGACCATGGGGGAGAGCTGGGGCTCGAAGGGCTCGAAGGTGAGCTCCGCGCGGCGTGCCTCGGGGATGTGGTCCTCGATGGCGTAGACGTGTGACATGTCGAGGGGCATGTCGAGGGTGAAGACGCGCTCGTTCGAGAGACCGAGCTCGTTGGCGATGAACTTGAGGTGCTCGGACGGCACCTCTCCCTGGATCTCGAGGCGGATGGGCTGGAGGTGCTGCCTGCGCCTCAGGACCTTCCTCATGTGCTTGCGGTAGTCCTCCTCCTCCTCGACGCCCTCGCCATCGGGGTCGATGTCGGCGTTGCGCGTGATGCGGATGACGGCGGACGAGGTGGGCACGTAGGAGCCAAAGACGCCGGCGAGCCTGCGCCTGATGACGTCCTCGATGAGCGTGTAGCGGTACTGCCCCTCTGCCGAGGGGAGGCTGATGAGGCGCTGCACGCTCGAGGGGACCTCAACCATGCCGAGGAGTCCCTGCTCGTCCTGGGAGTCGAGCGAGCATATGACATAGAGCTGGGTGTTGCGCAGGTTGGGGAAGGGGTGGCGCGGGTCGATGATCAGCGGCGACACGAGGGGCGATATCGAGCTGTTCCAGAGCCCGGTCAGCGCGGAGAGGTCATCGTCGGTGAGCTCGTCGCAGCCAACGCGCACGACGCCCTGTGCCGCGAGCGCGGACTCGATCTCGTGGAAGGTCGCCTGCTGGCGCTCGAGGTAGCCCGGAAGGACCTCGAAGACGCTCGCGAGCTGCTCGGTGGGGGTCTGGTTGGAGCGGTTGTCCTTTGGCTGCTTCTTGAGCTGCGAGAGCTCGGTGAGGCCACCGATGCGAATCATGAACCACTCGTCAAGGTTCGAGGCGAAGATGGCGCAGAACTTGAGGCGCTCGAAGAGGGGGACCGACTCGTCGGCGCCTTCGTCGAGGACGCGGTTGTCGAACGCGAGCCAGCTGATCTCGCGATTCTGTGTGAAGGAGAAGTCCCTGTTCTTGCGGTGCTTGGTAGGCGCGGGGGCCTCCTCGGGCGTCGTTGGCTCCGACTGCTTTGTATCCTTGGACATCCGGCTCCTCCTTGCTGCGACTGAAGGCTAACACCCCTTATCTTACCAGCGTGGCAACGGTGTGTGGCCAATTGGGCGATGGCTGGGCCAAATGGGTCGGTAAGGGGAGATTCCGCATATTCTGATAAAGGGAATGTATATAAACCAAATTAAACTGAATACGCGTTCAGTTTAGGCCGATGCCTTCCATCATTTCTGCAAACATTTATAGAATAAATAAATACTTGCAAAATCTAATATATCGTCCCAGTTGGTTAGCATTCAGGATGAATCACAAGAGCCTGATGCATGATATGTATTCACGTTTCCTAACCGTTAACAGTCCTAAACCTACCGTTCGCGGCGCTTCTTCGCATACGACTCAAAATTGTATATAGTCAACTAATGGTTTGTTGCGGGGGTCGTGCCATGCATGTCGACTCGGCACCCGTGTTTGTTCCATCCGTTGGAGGCCGGCTAAGCCGGCACGAAAGGAGTGGGAGGCACCCATGTACAAGGGACTGAGCGTCCACAGCGAGATCGGGCAACTGAGGAAGATCATGCTTCACCGTCCCGGCGAGGAGCTCCTCAACCTCACGCCTGACGATCTCGAGCGCCTGCTTTTCGATGACATCCCCTTCCTGGAGGTGGCACAGCAGGAGCACGACCGCTTCGCAGAGATTCTCCGCGAGCAGGGTGTCGAGGTTCTCTACCTCGAGAAGCTCACCGCCGAGGCCCTCGACGCCGAGCCTGGTGCCCGCGAGGAGTACACCGAGCAGTGGCTGCAGGAGTCCGGCCTGCGCGGCAAGCGTATGATGGCCGCCGTGAAGGAGTACATGTACTCCATCACCGACACCCAGCAGTTCGTCGAGAAGACCATCGCCGGTCTCCGCAAGAACGAGATCGACATGCCCCTCTCGGCCAACACGCTCCTCACCGACCTCGTGAGCGCCGACAAGGACACCGAGTCCGACCTGCTCATCGACCCCATCCCCAACACCTACTTCACGCGTGACCCCTTCGCGATCTGCGGCCATGGCGTCATCCTCAACCACATGTACTCCGTCACGCGTAACCGCGAGACGCTGCTCGGCAAGTTCATCTTCAAGTATCACCCCGAGTACAAGCGCTCCCCGCTGTGGTACCGTCGCGACTCCGCCTTCCACACCGAGGGTGGCGACCAGCTGATCCTCACCAAGGACTCCATCGCCATCGGCATCTCCCAGCGTACCCAGGCGTCCGCCATCGACCAGCTGGCCCAGAACATGTTCTGGGATGTCCCCGGCTGCGAGATCGAGAACATCTACGCCTTCAACATCCCGTCGAGCCGTGCCTTCATGCACCTCGACACCGTCTTCACCCAGATCGACGTCGACAAGTTCACCATCCACCCGGGCATCATGGGCACCCTGCAGGTCTTCAAGATCTCGAAGGGCGCCGAGAAGGGCGACGTCAAGGTCGAGGAGATGAACGACACCCTCGAGCACATCCTCGCCAAGATCCTGGGCCTCGATGCGGTCAAGCTCATCCAGTGCGGCGGCGGCGATCCCACCGCGGCAGCCCGCGAGCAGTGGAACGACGGCTCCAACACCCTCTGCGTCTCCCCGGGCAAGATCTGCGTCTACCAGCGCAACTCCGTCACCAACGACGTCCTCTACAAGGAGGGCCTCGACCTGCTCGTCGTCCCGTCCGCAGAGCTCTCCCGCGGCCGTGGCGGCCCCCGCTGCATGTCCATGCCCTTCTGGCGTGAGGAGCTCTAGTCCTCAGGTCATAGGCACGTCCGGTCCGGGGTCACCTTCGTGTCCCCGGACCACCCCTGAAAAGGCACCACGCAGATTTAGTCTGCATTCAGGTATTGGCAGTTTGCTCGACCAATCAGAAAGGAAACAACATGGGAGTCAACATCGCCGGCCGCAGCTTCCTCAAGCTCCTCGACTTCACCCCCGATGAGATCCGTTACCTCCTCAAGCTCTCCAAGAACTTCAAGGACATGAAGCGCGCGGGCATCCCGCACCGCTACCTCGAGGGCAAGAACGTCGTCCTCATCTTCCAGAAGACCTCCACGCGCACCCGCTGCGCCTTCGAGGTCGGCGCCTACGACCTCGGCATGGGCGTCACCTACCTCGATCCCGGTTCGTCGCAGATGGGCCACAAGGAGTCCATCGAGGACACCGCCCGCGTCCTTGGCCGCATGTATGACGGCATCGAGTTCCGTGGCTTCAAGCAGACCGACGTCGAGGAGATCGCCGAGAAGTCCGGCGTGCCCGTGTGGAACGGCCTCACCGACGCCTTCCACCCCACGCAGATGCTCGCTGACATCCTGACCTTCCAGGAGGAGGTCGGCGACGTCCGCGGCAAGAAGCTCACCTTCTTCGGCGACTGCTGCAACAACGTGGCCAACTCCCTCATGGTCGTCTGCGCCAAGCTCGGCATCAACTTCTGCGCCTGCGGCCCCGAGGCCCGTATGCCCGAGGCCGACCTCGTCGCCACCTGCCGTGAGATCGCTGCCCAGAACGGCTGCGAGATCGTCCTGACCGAGGATCCGCACGAGGGTGCCAAGAACTGCGACGCCCTGTACACCGACATCTGGGTCTCCATGGGCGAGTCCTATGACCTGTTCGGCGAGCGCA
>CAMPCT010000009.1 GCA_946647055.1 uncultured Atopobium sp.
GGTTGGTCACGAGACCGATCGGCTACCACCTCACTCTGGTTGGTCACGAGACCGATCGGCTACCACCTCACTCTGGTTGGTCACGAGACCGATCGGCTACCACCTCACTCTGGTTGGTCACGAGACCGATCGGCTACCACCTCACTCTGGTTGGTCACGAGACCGACAAGGTAGAAGCACATGAAATTATTTTTCAGAATGACTCTTCTATATCATGTGTTGGAATACCCCAAACAAAAAAAGTTGATGAAAATTTGTCGGTTTTGCCGTATTCGTAGATAGCCCCCCAGGTCATAAATTTTGCAACCAAACAGTGGGACCGGCGCCCCCACGCATCTTTGTATGCGCGCCAGGAAATGAAAAACGACGAAATTTTGTATTCTGCGCCAGTCGGGCATACGAGCAGGGGCGGTGACTCCTCGGCTCAGCTGAGAGATTCCGGAGTATTGCCCGGTAAATGGTTGTTGACTTGACCACAAAGAATGGTTAACGCATAATATCAAACAGTAAAACGAGGGCTTTGCTAGGACTTTCCTCAATGACCCTCGTCTCATGGGAGCGACGGAGTGATCTAACCCATCTGAGCCACCGATGGTGGCGGTCGGATACGGTTGGGCCTCCGTTTTTTCGTGGGCCCATGGAAACAGGGGAGCCATCGAAGATGGCGCAGGAGTGGGCCAAGTCCTTCTACAAGAATCACGCCTGGTTGAAGAACCGCAAGGCGTACATGGACTCTCTCGTTGACACCGAGGGTCGCATTGTCCATACGGAGGGGGACAGGTTCTACTGCGTGGACGAATACGGCTATCGCGTCTACGTAAGCCCCGACAGGGTGGTACCCGTCCGCATGTGCGAGCGGTGCTTTGCGCAGGGCAGGCTCACACCGGCCAAGGTGGTGCACCACAAGATATGGCTCAACAGGGACAACATCGATGACCCCCACATCGCGCTCTCGTACGACAACTTCCAGCGGCTCTGTCAGGACTGCCATGCGGCCGTCCACAAGAAGGAGGATGAGACGCGCGTGACGTTCGATGAGAACGGCAACGTCATCTGGAAGGGGGAGTCGTGAGCACATGCCCCTCATGTGACTTCTGCACCTACTCGGACGACGGAACGCTCATCTGCGCCATACGTGACGAGCAGGTGCACGGCGGCGACCACTGCGAGTGCTGGCAGAGCGACTCCCGGAAGGTTGACGGCGACTACTGGTACGAAAGGATGACATGGCCTGCAAAAAGCAAGAAGAGAAAGTAGAGTCTCCGTTCCTTGCCCAGGCGCGTGAGGACGTCGATGGACTGACCGGCGTTGACAAGACGCTCGTTGACCCGCTTCTTGTCGAGGCTGATGCACTCCGCAAGTTTGTCGAGGACCTCCGCGTGATGGTAGAGGAGGACGGCCCGATGATCGAGAAGGAGGTCGGCTCGGTCAACAACCGCCACATCGAGCTTGTCGAGAACCCCGCCCTCACTGCCTACAGCAAGAACGTCGGCCGTCTCGGTGACCTCATGAAGAAGATTAGCTCGTTTGCCAAGAACGCGGTCGAACCCGTAAAGGTAGACGAGTTTGAGGCATTCAACAGTGACGTCTAGCCCTTACATAGTCAACGGCAAGACCGATGCGGAGCGGTACCTCGAGGCGATACAGCGCGGGGATATCGTTGCGAACGTTCACATGCGCCGTCTGGCTGACATCATGCTGCCACGCTTCCACGAGGAGTACCACGGGTTCCACTTCGATGTGAAGAAGTCGCTCAGGGCGGTGCAGTTTGTCGAACGCTTCACATGCTACCCCGAGGGCGAGAAGATGGGACAGCCCTTCATCCTTGACCAGTGGCAGCGCGCGGTCATGGAGATGGCATTCGGCTTCGTTGACGACGACGGGTACCGACAGTTCCGTCAGGTAATCCTCGAGGTAGCCAGGAAGAACGGCAAGTCCTCATGGATGGCCGCTCTTGCCCTCTACTTCCTCACGTCCGACAACGAGCCGGGTGCCGAGGTACTCTGCATCGCAAACTCCGAGCAGCAGAGCAGGCGCGTCTTCGGGCACGCCGACACTATGCGCCGCAGAAGCCCGACGCTCAAGGACAGGATTCGGCGTGGCATGTCTCAGAAGCGTGGCGTCTCGGGGCTGAACTATGACAAGAACGACTCAATCCTCGTGAGCATCCCCGCCAACGTCGGCACGGCGGACGGGTACTCGGCATCGGCGTACATCTATGACGAGCTGGCCGCGTGCACGGACATGGGCGCCATGCTGAGCGCCATTGAGGAGTCCATCTCCGGCAGGCGTCAGGCGACCGGATGGATCATCTCAAGTGAGAACCACGTCAGGCACAACGTCTGGGACGAGAAGATTGACTACTGCCGTGGCATCCTCGCTGGCAAGATCGAGGACGACACCATACTCCCCATTCTCTACTGCCTTGACCAGGGTGACTCCTTCTTGGACTCGACGGTCTACCTGAAGGCGAACCCCGGCCTCACCTCCGGCGTCAAGAGCATGCGCTACATGGAGGACAGGGCCAAGGCTGCTGTCAACTCGCCGCAGGTCAAGACGAGCTTCATGACCAAGGACCTCTGCCTCAGAGTCAATTCGTACACGTCCTTCCTGTCCGAGAACGAGTGCGTGAACCACGAGACGTTCACCCCTAATCCAACGACGGACCGCTACTGCTGCGTAGGTTTCGACCTCAGTGACCGAGGTGACCTCACCGCCGCCGTCGCCGCGTTCATGCGACCTGGTGACGACAGGATTTACGAATACTCCCATGCGTGGATACCCGAGACTCAGGTTGAGATTAACAGCGCACGCGACCTGAAGCAGAGGGACGGCGTGCCATACAATGTCTGGGCGTCAGGTGACAACCCGTGGCTGACCATCGTGCAGGGTGACAAGGTTGACCACCATGTAGCAATCCTCGGTTTCATAGACGAGCTTGCAGAGATGGGGCTGTACACCCGTTACGTTGGCTACGACCCGTGGCACGTGGACGACTACCTCCTCCGTGAGCTGCATATGCGAGTCGGCAGCAACAACTGCGTCGCTGTCAAACAGAACACCAAGGTTCTCTCGCCGCTCATGAAGGAGCACAAGATTGACCTCGCCGCACATCGGATAGTGAACCCCTCGCCTGTGCTCGCATGGAACAGAAGCTCGGTGCAGTCCAAGATTGATGCGGCGGGCAATGTCTACCCGAACAAGAAGGAGCTCAAGCCCCAGAACAAGATAGACATGTACATGGCCGAGCTGTTCGCCTACAAGATGCTGATGGTTGACCATCGTGACGAGTACCTGCAGATCATCGGCTGGTATCCACCTGAGCAGGCTAAGGAAAAGGGGACAACCGCCGTAGATACGGTTGCCCCCTTCTAGGCCCTCGGAAGAGCGGGTGTAGCATGCGTTCGCCCGCAAGTCTACGCCCGAGTGGCCGTGTCACTCAGCGCCCCGGCCTGCCGCCTTGGTTGCCGTCGCAGAGCCTACGCGGTCTCGGCCTTTCGGGGCATACACTTCCTAGCGTACTCTATGAATGATAAAACACTTTATCTACACCCGATATGTGCCCGATTCATAGAACCACCACTGGTCATGCCCTTTACGCTGGTGTTATGCAATATTAAACTATGACACATGGGAGTCTTATCTAAATTCTTCCCACGTAAGGAAGCCCAGCTTCCGCCACCCCCCTCCGGATACTACACGACCCTCACCGAGTCCGCGCCGAGCTTCTCCGCGTGGAACGGCACGCTCTACGACCACCCGATGACCCGCGCGGCCATCGAGCGGTTCGCTGCCGCGTGCTCGAAGGCCAAGCCGGAGTTCGTGGGTAGCAACTGGTGCAAGCCCAACGTGAGGAAGCTGTTCCAGACGTGGCCCAACGACCTGCAGACGTGGCCCGCCTTCCTTGCGAAGGCAGCGACCATCTACGAGATGGACACGACCGTCTTCATCGTCCCCGGCCTCGACAGGAACCTCAACACGGTTGCCCTGTTCCCTCTGAAGCCAGCGTATACCGATATCGTTGACCTCGACGGCGTTCCCTGGTGCGTGTTCCACCTCATGACCGGCGAGGTCATGGCTATCGAGTACTCCCGCTGCGCCGTGGTCAGTAAGTTCACCTACCTCTCCGACATCTTCGGCGCGGGCAACGACGTCATGGACCCGACGCTCGCGCTCATGGACGCCCAGAGGCAGGCGGAGCTTCAGGCCATCCAGAACGGCGCACGCATCCGCTTCATCGGCCGCGTCAACGGCATGACCCACGGCGACGACCTCAAGCGCAAGCGCGAGAGCTTCTACATCGACAACCTGAGCGCGGCCAACCGAACCGGCCTGATGCTCTATGACAACACCTTCGCCGACATACAGCAGATTGACGAGCAGCGCTTCATCATCGACAACGAGGAGATGGAGCGCGTCACCAAGCCCGTCTTCTACTACTTTGGCACCAACGAGAAGATTCTCACAAACGACTTTGACGAAGATTCCTGGTCCGCATATTACGAGGGCAGGGTCGAGCAGTTCCTCGTCGGACTCTCCGAGGGTCTGACCAAGGCGCTCTTCACCAGCCAAGAGGTATTGCGCGGCAACAAGGTGGCCTTCTCTTCAAGCCGCCTGCAGTACGCATCCAATCGCACAAAGCTTGACCTCATCAAAAACCTCGGCGGCATGGGAATCCTCTCGGTCAACGAGGCGCGAGAGATCATGCAGCTCCCGCCAATCGAGGGCGGAGACGCCCGCATCGTGCGCGGCGAGTACTACCTCATCGACAAGGATAACAACGTCATCGCCGAGTCGGGCGGTCACGGCGGCAACGGCTCGGATAACTCCGGCTGGTACCACGGACAGTGGGATGACCTAGACGAGCCTGACGACCTGGACAGGCCGCAAGGCGGCGGCAGGGACGGCGATGGCGATGGAATCATTAACGAATAGCAGCAAGCCCCGTTGAGGGGCTTTTTTCTTAGCAAAGGAGGCCGAGATGCCCTATAAGCCCGAGAGACAGTATCGAAGCTTCGCGGCTTCCAACTTCCAGCCGGAGGAACCCGTAGAGGGCGAGGAGAAGTCCTACCGCGTGCGCGGCCACTTCACCACATTCTCCACCGAGTACGAGCTCTTCCCTGGCTTCTACGAGTCGATCGATGAGCACGCCCTAGATGAGGCCGACATGAGCGACGTCATCTTCCAGCTCAACCACGAGGGACTCACGCTCGCACGCCAGCGCAACAACACGCTGCGCGTCGGCATCGACCCTGACGGCGGCTGGTGCGAGGCCGACCTCAGCGGAAGCCAGCAGGGACGCGACCTGCACGAGGCCATCACCAACGGTCTCATCGATGAGATGAGCTTCGGCTTCACCATCGCCGACGACGGCTTCGAGTGGGAAGAGGACGAGGAAGGCGCAATCCATTCACGGATTACCCGCATAAGTAAAATCTTTGATGTAAGTGCCGTGAGTTGTCCGGCCAATCCATCAACGGATATCTCCGCCCGCTCCTACCTTGACGCGGCCATCGAGGCCAAGCGCAAGCAGGAGGAAGCGGCCGAACAGAAGCGTACGGCAGCGGCCGTCGCCCTCAGACGCCGCAAGGCCATGGCCCTCGTGATGGAGGGCATCCAACTTGGTTACGCGCCCGCAAGGGCCTAACGCATAGCAGCACGGTTCCCTCGACGGAGTGATTGAGCGGACGACGGCGGCAGGAGTTGGCGCCACGTGCGAGACAAATCAACTTTCGTACAGAAAGGAGTGAACCATGTCGTTCACCCCGATGGACGCGGCTGCATACCGCGCCCTCTCCGACGAGGCGTTTGAAAAGCGCTTCGCTGAGGTCAAGGACCTCATGAACGCCGAGGCTCTGCCCGAGGGCGTCACCGATGACATGCTCTTCGCAGAGGCCGAGGTCATCCAGGCCGACATGGAGCGCCGCAACAAGCGCAACAGCTTCTCCGGTCTCGCCTATGCGGCTCCGAAGCCCGAGGCCATCGAGGAGCGCAACGCCAAGGCCGCGTCCGTCCTCGCAGGCGAGGGCAACGTCGTTGACACCACGGCTAAGGTCGAGCAGAAGCGCGGCTTCCAGCACGTGCGCGAGGGCAACTTCACGGACTCCATCGAGTACCGCTCCGCCCTTGCCAACTTCTTCACGCGCACCGCTCCGATGCCCGCCGACATGCTCGCCAAGGCATACGCCGAGTATCGTGCCAACAACCCGGTGACGCTCAACGAGGGCTACTCCAACCTCACCGACCCGACCTTCACCAACACCTACAGCACCGCCGTGCCGCTGCCCATCACGCTCTCCAACGAGATCGCGGTCGAGATGCACAACTACGGTGGCCTGTTCGAGAAGGTCAACCACACCAACTATCCCGGTGGCTACGTCGTGACCGAGTCCGACATGGTCGGCGAGGCCGTGTGGATCAACGACAAGGAGACCTCTCCCTGGCATCCCGACTACGACCCGCAGGCGTTCTCCTTCAGCGCCTACCAGCTTGAGTACCGTCACGCCCGTTCCCTGCTCGCGCAGGCCATGATGAGCGACAGCTTCAAGAACATCCTCGCGCCGCAGATCGCGCAGGAGTACAGCCGCCAGCTCAACATCGCCGTCTACAAGGGCACCGGCACGGGCCAGCCGACCGGCATCACCACCGACGCCCGCCTGATTGACGCCAGCAAGGGCAAGGCCACCATCATCGAGGCTTCCGCCGACGACCTCGCCGACTGGAGCTTCTGGACCGGCATCCTCTACAGCGCTGGCTACAACGGCTTCTACCGCAGCGTGGGCGAGTGGATCATGGGCGACGGCACCTGGGGCAAGTACATCCTCGGCCTCAAGGACGCAAACAAGCGCCCCATCGCCAACTTCATCTCCACCGGCGCCGCCCTCAACGAGGCCGTCACGCCGATGCTCAACACGCGCCCGGTCAACCTGCTCGACGCCCAGGTGCTCCCCGGCTTCGATGAGGCCGCAGTGGGCGACATCTTCGCCGTGTTCGGCAACCCGCGCAACTACACGGTCAACACCCAGCCTGGCATGCCCCTCAGCACCGTCAGCTGGGACGACCACGACAACAACCTCCACAAGACGAAGGTCATCATGGCCTGCGACGGCCGCGTGACCAACCCGTTCGGCTGGCTCTTCCTCAAGAAGAAGGCCGGTGCTTAGGAGGTAGCGCATGGTTAACGTTACCGTGCTGCGCTCCTTCAGGGACTACGTGGAGCACGTCAACCGCGAGCCGGGTGACGTGTTCCACGCCACCGAGGAGCGCGCGGCGTCCATCGCCGACAAGCTCCCCGGCTTCATCGCCTACGAGGCCGCTGATGGCCCCGTCGAGGCCAAGGGCGAGCAAGAGAACACCATCGCTGAAAAGAAACCCGAGAAGGCTGTCTCAAAAGCTCAGGCGGACGTCTCCAAGCTCACCGTCGCGCAGCTCAAGGGCCTGTGCGCGGAGCGCGGCATCGACGTCCCGAAGGGCGCCAAGAAGGCCGACCTCGTGGCTCTTCTCGAGGAGTAAGACACATGGCACTGCTTGACGAGATGCGCGTCCGTCTCCGTGTCGCGTCGGACATGACCGACTCGGAGATAGAGGGCGAGATTTACGCAGCCGTGGCGGACATGCGCCGCGTCGGGGTCAGGGAGGAGCTCCTTGACATGGATGCCCCAAGCCCCCTCGTCAAGCATGCCATCGCGCTCTACTGCAAGGCCTACTACGGCTACGACAACGCCGTCGAGCGTCCCCAGTTCATAGCCGCGTACGAGCGCACCGTCTGCGACCTGCTCAACAGCAAGGCCAACGAGTACCTCTTCCCGGAGGAATGATGCGCTGGAACAAGGTCGTCACCCTGCTCTCTCCCGCAGAGAAGTACCAGGACGACGCCGGTGTGTGGCACGAGGGCGAGCGCCGAGAGCGCACCGTCTTCTGCAACGAGTACACCATGGGCGTCGTCGCGCAGGCGCACCTCAGAAGCTCCGACGTCCGCGCGGCCAACTCCACCGACCCGGTGGACGTGGGCCTTCGCAACGAGCACATGATCCAGCTCCGTGCCATCGACTACCACGGCGAGGACCAGTGCATCTTCGAGGGCGTCGAATACGAGGTCATGTACCTGTCCGGCTCGGGCGAGACGCGCATCCTCACCATCGGCGAGAAGCTCGGCAACAGCCCCGTGACGGGAGACCTCGATGGCTGACATAACCGTCGAGGCCGACGCCTTCGGGCGGACGCTCGAGCAGCTCCTCAAGCGCATTGACTCCAACGTCAAGTACAAGGCCCCATCGGCCATTGAGGACTCGCTCGAACGTGGCGAGAAGGCCTGGAAGGCCAACGCCCGCGCCGTGCTCTCCGCCTCCTACACGAGGGGCGGCTGGGGCAAGGCGAGGAAGAATGCCGTCCGCTTCAAGAGCGGCGCGCACAAGGGCCAGGTCAAGCGCGGCTGGTACGGCCGCGTCTACAAGACCGGCAAGTACGCCAACTCAATACGACACCAGATGACAGGCGAGGGCGATGGGCCGGAGGGCGAGGTAGGCTCGCCGACCGTCCCCGGCCTCGCCCATCTGCTTGAGAAGGGGCACGCGAGCGTAGGCGGCGGCAGCGTCGCAGGCCGCGTGCACATTGAGCCAGCCGCAGAAGAGGCGTTCAAGTTCTTCGAGCGAGAGCTTGGCGACAAGGTCGAGGAGGCGCTGCGTGAAGCCTGACGACTACGTGTTCCAGACGCTCTCATCGAGCGGCCTCAAGGGCACCAAGATCGGCTGGCCCGAGGGCGGCGCCCCGTCGCTCCCGTGGTTCACCTACAAGCGGCGCAAGGGCGGCGAGGTGTTCGCAGACGACACCCTCCACCACCGCATGCGCCGCTACGAGGCGGGCCTGTACCAGCGCGAGATTGACGAAGACGAGCGCGACGCATTCGAGGAGGCAATCCTCCGGATCGGCCCATTCACCTCTGACGAGGTCTGGATACCCGGCGAGAACTGCTGGGTGACCAAATACAACTTCACATTTCACGAGCAATAGGAGGCTTTGCCATGGGCAAGGTTATTTACGGACTCAAGAACGTCCACTATGCCATCTACACCCCCGGCACCAACGGCGCACCCGGCACCTACGGCGAATGGAAGTCCATCCCCGGCGCCGTGTCCCTCTCCGCCGACGCCGACGCGAACCAGAACGATTTTTATGCCGACGACGTGATCTATGCCACGATTTCCAGCACCTCTAAGGAGACGGGCACCATCGAGTTCGCCGCCATCACCGACGAGATGTACAGCGACCTCTTCGGCTACAAGACCGACGCCACCTCCGGCCTCACCTACAAGGACACCGACGCGACGAACATCACCATCGCGCTCGGCTACGAGGTCAGCGGCAACGAGGGCAAGATGCGCGGCGTCCGCTACAACGTCACCCTCACCGACCCGAGCCAGTCCGCCAACACCATGACTGACTCCACCGACCCCGACACCGTCTCCGTGGACTACACGGCGGTCGGCCGTGACTTCACCATCGGCACCCAGACGGTCAACGTGCTCAAGGCCCACTGCACCAACGACGGCACCGAGCACGAGGCCTACGACAACTTCTGGAACGCGGTTGTCGTCCCCGGCAAGGCCAGCACCCCCGGCGCCTAGTCTCGCCACCTACATAACGCATACAGCGACGGCCCACTTCCCTCCGGGGGAGTGGGTCTTTCTTTGTGCGTTTGTTTCCTATAAACAGCGACCATGGAGGGTCCATGCCCAAGATCGACTACGAGAACAACGGCACCGAGCACGAGTACGAGGCCAGCACCTACACCCTCGTCATCTACGAGCAGGAGTTCAAGAAGGACCTCATCAAGGACGTCTTCGGGCGCATCGACATCCGCAACGCCGCCAAGAACTTCGATGATGACGGCAACATGATCGCCATGGACTACACCATCGACAACTGGATGGGCGAGCTGCGCGCCTTCTGGGCCATGCTCAAGACGAGCGCAGAGATTGCCCGCTCCGAGGGACGTCAGTACGACAACGTCCCGCCGTTCGTCCAGTGGTGCGTCAAGACCCGCTCCATCGACATGGGCCAGATTTCTCAGGCCGTCTTCGATGAGTGCCAGCGGGGATTGTTTCGATCCGGAGCCGCCGACTCCGAGAAATAAACCGGCGAGGCGTGCTGACATGCTCCTGCCCTACACGCACATCTGGACCGAGCTGCTGAAGCTCGGCGTGTCTTGGGCTGATGGGCTGCGCATGCCGTGGGGCGTGTGCCGGATGCTGTTCGAGGCACGCGCCGATGCCTACGAGAGCGCGAAGCGCGGCGGCGATCAGGAAGAGGACGTCCGCTACGCGACCCCGCAGGACGTGAGCAACTGGATTTAGCAGGGGGTGGTCCCATTGGCAGCGGGTGCCTACAAGGGTCTGACAATCCGCATCGGCGCTGATATGACCAAGCTGTCCACCGCTCTTCGTGGTGCTGACTCTGCCATCTACAAGACGCAGACGCAGCTGAACAAGCTCCAGAAGGCCGCAAAGGTAGACCCGGCTGGCGGCTACGCCGCAATGGGCAAGCAACTAGGGGCGCTCTCCCAACAAGCGGTCAACACCGCAGCCAGCATCAAGACGCTCAAGACGGGCATCGATGAGCTTGGCAGCACCGGCGCGGCTGGCGGCGGAACCATCGGCGAGCTTCTCGACGGCACCGAGAGCATAACGCTCGCTGCTGAGCAGGCACGCGCGAAGTACAGCGAGCTTGGCGGCGAGCTGGAAAAGGCCAACAGGGGAATCAGAGAGCTCACGGGCATCGACCTCTCGAAGGCAACGCGCAACGGCAACTACGACCTTGCGAAGCAATCTGCCATTAACGCCGCAGACGAGAAGGACAAGGCAAGCGTCGCCCAGCAGATCGCCCTCATCGACAATCTGAAAGATAAGTGGGAAGAGGCCGAAAGGGCCCTAAGCGACTACGATGACGCAGCCCAGCTTGACAAGCTGAAGAACAAGCTTATCGAGCAGGAGGCCAGCTTCCGTGCCATCAACCAGCAGATTGTCGAGGTGAGCCGGAACCTCGCGCAGTCCGACAGATACGAGACCATGCCGGACATCGGCAAGGACCTGGAGAACACCAACAGGTACCTGACGCTCATCAGCGCCGCCGCCGACACGGCAAACAGCAGGTTCTCCACCCTCGATTCTGCCATGAAGGTCGACCCGTCGAACCTTGAAACCTCGCGCGAGCGGACCGAGGCCCTTGCCGAGGCGATGCAGACCGCACAGATGCAGTCCAGCCTGCTCAAGGACCGCCTGAGCGCCTACGAGGCGGCGGGCATAGACAGCATTGCCAAGAGCTTCGGCAGCGTCGCAGTCGAGGTCCAGCAGGCCGAGCGGTCATGGATGGACGCCAAGACGCAGCTCGACATGTTCAAGGCTTCGGGCGAGGAGAACGTTGAGAAGCAGAGGCAGCTCGAGCAGGCTGTCAGCTCCGCCCAGCAGCGCATGGACACGGCGCACGCATGCGAGCAGTACAACAACCTGAAGGCCCGTGTGGCGGACGTCGATGCGCAGTTCGTCAAGATGGGCAAGTCCGTCGCTGACATAACGGTGCCTTCCGAGGTTGCACGCTCCATGTCCTCGTTGAAGTCCGCGTTCGAGAACATTAGCAAGTCGCTGAAGAGCACGGAGAGCGACGCGAAGTCATTCGACTCCGCCCTGAAGCTGAACCCCAACAACGTCACCATAGCCGCCACGCAGATGGACCTGCTCAAGGAGGCGGAGCGCCTTGCAAAGGAGGAGGCGGAAAGCCTTCGCCAGCAGCTTGACAACTACGACACTGGTGCGATAGAGCAGGCAACCGAGCAGGACAAGTCTGCCATGCGCCAGCTCATAGACGCCTCGGAGGAGTACGAGCGAGCCTGCGAGCGCGTGCGCGACATCCGCGTCCAGATGTCCAACACCCAAGAGGGCATCGACACTTCCAAGGACCAGTCCGAGATACACGAGCTCGAGGACGTGCTCGGCAACCTCAAGTCCGAGCTGCAAGAGGCTGAGGCGGCGAAGGAGAGGGCGTTCCAGCACTTCGACCTCTCGAAGGGTCGCAAGGAAGTCCAAGAGCTAGAGACGGCGGTTGCCAAGAACGAGGCGACGCAGGACAGGCTCTACGCAACCATGCAGAAGCTCAGCGGCGTAGAGCTGTTCAGGAAGACCGACCTGTCCTCCGTCGAGAAGATGAAGACCACCCTCGACTCCCTGAAGGACCAGTCCTTCGAGATGGACGGCCTCGGGTATGTCGGAGACCGCCTGAAGTCCGTCACCGCGTCACTGGACGAGGCGAAGGACAGATTCAAGCAGCTTGACGATGCATCAAAGATTGACCCCAACAACCTCGCCCTCGCAGAGGACAGGTCGCGCGCGCTCGCCCAAGTGACGCAGCTCGCCACCGAGAAGAGCACCTTGCTGTCCGCAGCGTACGCAAGGTTCAAGCCCGACAAGGTCAACGAGACAGCCATTGCGACCGGCCGCGTGGGAGAGTACGCGGAGAGGGCTGCGAGAGACGCCGAAGCTGCTTTTGCAAAGATGGAGCAGGCTGCGGGCGAAGTCAGGACCAAGGAGCAGGAACTTGCAGAGTTCCCCGTCGCGTCGCTCCGCACGGATGAGGGCGTGGCGAAGTTCAACGAGCTGCAATCGGAGCTTGACCGGCTCAAGCAGAAGTATGAGGAGGCGGAGGCCGCTGCCAAGAAGGCATTTGCGGACTTCAGCACGGCGAAGGCCACGCAGGAGAGTCAGAGGCTACGTACCGAGATACACCAGAACGACGCCGAGCTGTCCGAGTTCAAGAGCAAGGCGCAGGAGCTCTCCGCCGTTGACGCAACCCCGAAGATAGACAAGGACTGGTCAGACAGCCTGAAGGCCGCCGAGGACAGGTTCGACCGCATCAACAAGGTGATGCAGGAGAACCCGACCGGCTTCAACGTCGCAACCCAGAGGGCCGCTGCCCTCAAGGAGGCCATCGGCGCGGCAGAAAGCAAGGTCAGCTCCCTCAAGAGCCGCATGGCAGAGCTTGAGGGCAGGGGGATTGACAAGGCGGCGAAGTCGCTCGGAAACGTGGCTGTGGCAACCCAGAATGCGGAGAAGGCCGCAAGGGAAGCCAAGCAGTCCGTCGATGCGCTGGAGAAGGAGTACGAGCAGGCCAAGACGAAGGCCAAGGGCCTGAAGGACGAGATGGGCCGGACTGGCAAGGGAGCCACCGAGTACAGGAGGGCCCGCCAGGAAGTCGATGACCTGAAGCAGAAGCTTGACGAGGCGAAGCGCGCCCAGCAGGAGGCCGACGCGGCGGCATCGACCGCGCACCTCTGCTCCGAGTACAAAGAGGCTGGCATCGAGGTCGCTGAGCTTGAGAACAAGATTAGGAACCTCGGGAAGACCGGATCGAGCGGGGCCTTCGGACAGGTCACAACCGCCGCCGTCCAGGCCGCGTCCGAGGTCGGCCAAGTCATGCGCGACGTCGGGCAGAAGGTAGTCACCTCATCCGACGAGATTGACAAGTCATACCGCAACCTGCGAAAGACCTTCGACGCGGAGGAGGGCGAGTATCAGACTCTCTACGACGCGGCAATGCAGTACAGCCAGGGACACGTCACGAGCGCGTCCAGCATGCTCGACATGGAGGCAATCGCCGCCCAGCTCGGCATCGGCGTTGAGGGTGGGGCCGAGGCCATCCAGACGTTCGCCGAGGCGTGCGCCGACCTCGACGTTGCTACCGACATTGACGCCGAGACCATCGCCCTGCAGCTTGGTCAGATCACCAACGTCATGAGCGACATGGACCCGCAGAAGGCGCGCAACTTTGCCGACGCGCTGGTGCGCCTGGGCAACAACATGCCCACGCAGGAGTCCAACATCATGCAGATCACCCAGCGACTCTCCGCTATCGGTGACGTCGCGCACTTCAAGACCCCGGAACTGCTCGGCTGGGCGAGCGCCATCGCTTCCACCGGACAGAAAAGCGAGGCGGCAGCTAGTGGTATCGTCGCCACAATCACCAAGATTTCTCAGGCGGTAAGCGGTGGCGGAGATGACCTCAAGAAGTGGGCAGAGATTGCCGGTATGTCGGCAGACAAGTTCGCCGAGGAGTGGAAGTCCAAGCCAAGCGAGACTCTCAAGGCGGTCGTCAAGGGACTCAGGGACTCCGGCGACGAGCTCTTCGCAACCCTCTCCGGACTTGAAATCAACGGCGTGCGCCAGAACCAGACGCTCGCATCTCTCGCACAGACGATTGACACCGTTGATGGCGCCATAGGCATGGCATCAGAAGCCTTCCAAGGTGGCGGTGACGCGGCAAACGAGGCCAACAAGAAGGCTGAGGGCTTCTCCGGTACCCTCGCAAAGCTGCAGAACTCAGCACAGGTTCTCGCTGCCGAGTTCGGCAACGCGATGGTCCCGTTCATGGAGCAGGCCGCGACTGCGATACAGAAGCTCACTGAGTACATCAGCGGTATGAGTGACGAGGCCAAGACCCTTGCCGTCGTCATTGGCGGTGCATTTGCCGGGTTCGCAGTGGCCGAACCTGTCATTGCCGCCATCGGCGGAAACTTCCTCAAGATGGGCAAGGGCATCGGGTCCATCTCGTTGACCGCAATCAAGAAAATCAGCAACGGCCTTGGCGGCTTCCTTGGCGCAGAGTCGAAGCTTCAGTTCTTTGCAACCGGGCTTGGCAACGTGACCGGCAAGATTGGCGGCTTCGCGTCTGCCGCAGGGCTTGCGGTGAACCCGCTCGGCCTCTTCGCAGGGGCCATGATCGCCGCCGTCGCGGCTACAGCTGGCTTCGTCTACTTCAAGTGGAAGGAGGCTCAGGACCACGCAAAGGAGCTGAGCGACACCTTCCAGACGATGCGCGACAACGTCAAGGGCCTGAACGACACCATGGGCGAAGCACCAGAAGGCGTAGACAAGTACAGCAAGGCCATCGAGGACGCAAGGGACGCACACAAGGATTTCTTCGACACCCTCAAGGAACACAACGACCGCAACACCGAGACGCGAGAGTCCATGGAGGACACCATCGGACGCCTCGAGTACTACAAGCAGGTGGTCGAGGAGTGTGCCGGTGCGGGCGAGATTTCCGCCGAGAAGCAGCTTGAGCTTCAGAACGCACTTGACGGTATCGAGGAAATCACTGGAAAGGTCTGGGACGTAGAGGACGTCCTTACCGGAACGTACAAGGACCAAGAGGGCGCCGTCCGTGACACAATCAGCGCAATCGAGGACCTCATCGCTGTAAAGGAGCGCGAGGCCCGAGTCAACGCCATTACCGACATGTACTCGGAGGCCATCAAGGCCCAGATTAAGGGCGAGCAGGCGGTAAAGAAGTCGAGGGAAGCCTACAAGGAGGCGTACAAGGAGTTCAAGAAGTCCGACTACGGCGATACAGTGGCTTCCGGTCTCAGGGCACAGGGCTTGGTCGAAGGCACCGACGAGTTCAAGAACGCAATGAGGCTTGCCTTCCGGACTGGCACCGAGGACGGCACCGAGCTCTGGCAGCAGCTACAGGACGACAAGGCCGCGCTGAAGGAGTGCAAGGAAGAGGCTGGCACTCTCAAGGAGGCATTCGCCGAGACCCTCAAGGAAGGCCAGGCTGCGGGTGAGATTGGCGTGCGCGAGTCTCGAATCCTCGGCAGCAGGAAGATGCGGGAAGCGGCAGAGTCGGTTGGCCTTGAGGGTGACAGGCTGAGGGACTTCTGCAAGGGGCTGCAGGACGCCATGGGCGACACCGCCGCAGCGGAGCAGGCGTTCACCTCCATCACGAGCCAGCAGTTTGCCGACATGGCGTCGCACTGCGGCGGGGACATTGACAACCTCACCAGCAGGATTGTCGCGTTCGCCCAGCTTGACGTGCCTGACAAGGAGTCTGCCGTCTGGGTGGACGACCAGACGCTCGAGCTTGCCAACGGAGAGATATACATCTTCAACGGCACCGAGCTTGTCAAGAAGGAAGGTGACGTCGAGGTCAACGGCGCCGAGGAGGCAAACGCCAAACTCGACTCCGTCCAGGCCAACTCCGAAGAGGACGCTACCATGGAGGCCAACGCTGAGACCTCCGGTCTCGATGAGGCCAACGCGGAGATAGACGAGATGCAGGCGAACGCCGAAGAGGGTGCGAACGCCAACTTTACGGCCAGCGGCACCGAGGACATCGCCAACGCAGTTGACAAACTGAGGGAACTTACAGACGCGCAGGTCAACATTACCTTCAACGTCGATGACGGCGGCATCGCCGAAGCCACAGAGGCCCTCAAGTCCCTCCAAGACGAGGACGTCAAGGTCGCAATCAAGGCCGACACATCCGGTGCCGAGCAGATAACAACCGCCCTATCCGGCCTTTCCGGCAAGCCCATCGACGTCAAGATCAACGCCGACACGTCCGGCGCGACGGAGATAGCGACCGCACTGTCAGACCTCTCAGACAAGCCCGTCAACGTCAAGATCAACGCCGACACGTCCGGAGCGCAGCAGGTCACAGACGCTCTTGCGAACATCTCCGATAAGCCCATCGACGTCAAGATCAACGCCGACACCTCCGGCGCAACCGAGATTGCGAACGCCATCGCAAACATCACCGCTAACAATCCCATCGACATGCAGGCCACCATCACGGCGGTCACCAACGGCGTCGCGGCGGCGACCACGAGGATACAGAAGCTCAACGAGGTCTCGGCCGCGATGAAGAGCCAGAAGAAGACCTACACGGCAAGCGGCAACGCTGCCACGTCGAGCTCACCGGCGAACAACATCCGCAACCTCAACAGCGCGGCCGCGAACATGAGCGGCAACTCCGCTACGTACACGGCGTACGGCAACGCGGCAAGCGGCTCTGCGGCTTCGCACGTCTGGGACCTCGTGAACGCAGTCAACAGCCTGTACTCGAAGTCCGTCACAATCACCACCACCTACAACACCATCGGCAGCCCGCCCGGACATTCGGCCACGGGCGCCTACATCCCGCCCAACAAGATACCGAAGCATGCGGCGGGCATCTTCACCCAGCCGACGCTCACGAACATCGGCTGGGTGGGGGAGAGCGGCGCGGAGCTGTACAGCGGCAACTCACTCGTGCCCCTCACGAACCGCAAGTACTCGATGCCGTACATAGACGACATCTCGGACGCCGTGGCGAAGAAGCTCGGCGGCTCCGGCACCACGTACAACGTGAGCATCGACGGCGCGCGCATCAACGACGACCCCGCCATCCAGGCGGCGATCCTCAACCTGTTCGACGTGCTTGAGCGCAAGGGGGCGATGAACCGTGGCTAGTGGACCCAATGCGGGAATCTACCGCATCGTGAGCGGCGGCAGTCCCGACGACAAGGCGTTCTGCCTCGAGGTCGGCGGCGGGGACATGACCTCCGGTGCCAACGTCCAGATATGGGGGCGGCTCTTTGCCGCCTCCCAATACTGGGAGGTCAGCTACAAGAGCGACTCGGCGCGCATCGTCAACCTAGCGTCGGGCAAGTCGCTCGACGTGGCGAACGGCACGATGGCGAACGGAACCAACGTCCGCCAGTTCAACGACAACGGCTCGGCGGCGCAGCTCTGGGACCTCGAACCGGACGGCGGCGACGGCATCTACTACGGCGTCCACTACCCGACCTATGTCGTTCACTGCCACAAGAACAACGGCTTCGCCCTCGACATCAAGGGTGGCACCATCGCCAACAGGTCGAACGTCCAGATATACACCGCCAACGGGAGCACGGCGCAGACGTGGATGTTCGTGCCGATGGAGGCCTTCACGAGCGGCGGCACCTACGAGCTGCGCTCCATGCTCAAGACCTCCATGTGCGTGGACGTCGCGGGCGGCAGCAACGCCAACGGCGCCAACATCCAGCTCTGGAACCGCACCGGTTCTAACAGCCAGAAGTTCTACGTCACCGAGGAGGAGTCGGGCAAGTTCTCGATAATGAGCGTGGCGAGCAAGAAGTACGTCGACGTCCGGAACGGCGCCTCCGCCGTTGGCACGAACGTCCAGCAGTACGACGACAGCGACTCGCGCTCGCAGAGGTGGAAGCTCACGCAGTACGGCACCACCGAGATCGACGGCAAGGACTGCGTCGTCGTGACCCTCGGCAGCTACGTCATAGACGAGGGCGAGTCGCGGTTCATGGACGTGAAGAACGCCATGACGAGCAACAGCGCCAACATCCAGCTCGGCGCGAAGGAGTCGGGTACCGACTACTCGCAGCGCTTCGCACTCTACCCGACGAACGCGAAGTCCAGCGACCTCGTGGTGCCAGCCGACCTTGGCTGGTGCGAGAACGTCGGGGACATTTACCGATACGCCTCGCTCACCGAGGCGGAGGCGCTCTACCCGAGCTGGACCACCTCGACGTCATGGACCACGGACAGCCAGAACGGCTACCAGTGGCGGTACCGCTCCCACACGCTCAGCGCCAAGACCGGCGAGTGGGCGGACTGGTCCGAGTGGGGCGCCTGGGCGCCCGTCGCGGTCCGCGTCGAAGGCAACAGCGTGTGGGCGGCGGACGGCCTTCCAGCATCCGTGCCGGACGGCGCGATGCAGCTCCAGTACGAGCTCCAGGTGAGGGCCGTCACGTACGTGGGAGACAGCGACAGCGACGACCGCACGGGCGGAGAGCTGCGGGTCGGGGATTTCACGGCCGCGACGCTCACGGCGCGCAACGCCATCACCTGCACGGTAGGTGAGACGCTCGGCTATGGACCCGAGGGCCTGCGCATCCCCTACACGACGAACTACAACGGAACGGTCGGCATCATCGTCCGCAGCGTGTTCACGGGCACGTGGATGAAGCCCAAGGAGATACTCTCCAAGGCGGCTATCTTCCCCGACATGGACGCGAGCGGAACGGTGCTCGTGCCGGTGAGCGGCCTCAAGCGGTGGATCAACGACGGCGAGAAGCTCGGCCTCATAGTGGAGACGTACGCGGACGAGGGCACCGTCGACCACATAGTCGAGGTGGCGCAGACCGCCACCGTCTCGTACAACACCGGCAGCGGCCTCGACGTGACCCCCACCTTCACGGTGGGCGCGGGCAGGACGCTGCAGATCAACCTTGCCAACGCCGCCTTCTCCGACGTGTGGATGCGCAAGGACGGCGTCATCACGCAGATGGACACCTACGAGTACACCGCAAGCGTCCTCTACCCCTTCGGCTCCGAGATGGAGTGGGAGGTCTTCGTCGCGGCGCACAACGTGGACGGCGACCGCTGGGGCGTGGCCCTCATCGACGGCTCCCAGTTCAACGACATGGTCAAGGGCTTCCGCCCGTGCCACGCCTTCAACTGGGAGGACGGCGGCAGCTTCCTCCTCGAGATACGCCAGTCCGACTATCTCGAGACGGACTACACGGTGGACAACGACGCGCAGGCGTACAAGCTCAACAAGCGGGAGTGGGACACCTACCGCTTCGGGGACACCAAGAGCGGGAAGTTCAAGGCGGTCGGCGCCCTCTACGAGCCGTTCGACCTCGAGTCCACGCGCGATGACCTCGACAAGCTCATAGACGCGCGGCACGTGACCTACAGAAGCCCGCACGGCCTCATGTGCGACGTCGCTGTACTAGGGGCGTCAATGACCTGCAAGCGCGGCGTCTGGATAGTCACCATCGACATGGCTAGGGAGACGGTCTAATGGCTATCGACTGGAAGGACCAGACCAGGAAGGACGTCCTGACGTTCCAGATGGTCACTCCCACGAACATCGACAAGGTATACGGGGAGCTGGAGGGCGTCGACCTCTCCGGCTCCTCGCTCACCGCCGCGTACTACACCGACACGCGCACGAGCGGCAAGCTGCGCGTCGTGGGCGGCAACTGGGTGCGCGGCTCGATGATTCGCGTCATACACTCCGTCCCAGAGTGGGGCTACAAGAAGGAACTCGGCACGTACATCGTGACCAGTGACGACGCGACGCGCGAGCACGGCGAGTGGGTCTACGAGCTCACGCTCAACAGCCGTCTCTACGGACTCTCGACCGACAAGCACGCGAGGCCGTGGACGATAGCCAAGAACGCCCGCGCCCTCAAGGCCATGCAGGACAGCCTCAAGAACGCCCAGTGCCCCTACGTCGTGCTCGGGGCCAAGGACAAGGCGTACAAGTCAGCCAAGGTCGTGGAGGCGGGAACTGCTCGCCTCTCGGCTCTCTTCGACATAGCCAACGCGGCGGGTGACCGCCTAGACGTTGACGCGCACGGGCGTGTGACGATATCGCCCTACGTCAATCCGTCGAGCAAGGCGGCGTCTTTCGTCATAGACCTCAAGGACGAGCGCGGCATCGCCGTCGACGGATTGTCGCGCAGCACCGACTGGCTAGAGATGGCCGACGTGGCCGTTGTCTCGCACAAGTTCACGCAGAAGTCCGGGCGCAAGTCGGTGGAGCGAACGGTGACCGGCGTTGCGACCGTCAACTCAGCGACGCACCAGGCGCACGCCAAGCGCGGCTACACGGTGACGAACTTCCAGAGCCTATCGGAGATGAGTCCCGAGACCACGGCACGTGCGCAGGCGCTCGCAAAGCAGGCGCTCGCCAAGGACCAGAAGGAGCTTGTCGAGTGGCAGCTCACGACGATGTACATGCCCGTCTGGGAGGGTGACGTCGTGCAGCTTAACGTCTACGACGGAATCTCCGCCTATCGCGGCAAGAGGAAGTGCCTGGTCAAGTCGCTCGACCTCGACCTCGCGCACATGACGATGAAGCTCACGCTCAAGGAGACCGCATCGGGAGACAAGGGGGACGAGAAGTGACGGACATCGACCGGCTTGCCAACGCCCTCTTCGGTGGCAAGCGCGCCGAGTCGCAGGAGGTGCTCACCGACGCGACCACGCGCACGTACATCGGCACGGCCACCACCGACTCGGAGGACGGCTCGGTGTACGTCTCGCTCGACGGGGACGTGACGCTTCCCGACGACATCGTGGACCCTGACGGCAACGTAATCAAGGCGTACGAGGACAACGGCATCGAGGTCTCGGTCGGCCCGTCCGTGACCGAGGGCGACGAGGTGATCGTGACCCTCGTGGGCGGCGGTCCGCTCAAGACCCCGATGGTCACCTCCGTGGCCGGTGAGGGTGACCGGCAGGACGCGGCGATAGATGAGGCGGCGCGCGCAGCTGAGGCCGCATGGGAGTGGGCCGACGAGGCGCATACGGCGGCTACCACGGCACAGCAGAAGGCCGAGGAGGCCGCTCAGAGCGCGGCAGACGCGGCTGAGAGCGCCGAGGCAGCAGCGACCGCCGCCACCAGCGCGCAGGCAGACGCATCCACGGCGGCACAGGCAGCTACCGCCGCACAGGGCAGCGCCTCCACGGCGGCTACCGCAGCGACCAGCGCGCAGAAGAGCGCGTCGACGGCTGCGACGGCGGCAAGCAACGCCGAGGCATCCGCGAGCGCGGCGGCATCCGACGCGAGCAGCGCACAGGCGAGCGCCGCAGCGGCCAACACGGCGGCGAACAGCGCCCTCACGCAGCTCTCCGTCGTGGAGGACGTGGCGGGAACGCTGCAATGGATTAGCGACCACGGCACGTTCGTGCCGACGACCGACACGACGGTGCAGGATGGCACGGTCTACTTCGCCCACGAGGGCGGGGACTACGTGCCCATAGCGGAGCCCTCCGGCAACCCGAAGGCGCAGGGCTGGTACGTTCTCGACGTGTCCGAGAGCCAGACCGACTACATCATGGCGCACCTCGCGGTCACCTCTGCGGGGCTCTGGGTGCTGCCTTCCGGCATCGGTGGCGCGGCTGGTCCGCAGACCGCGCCGGGTTACAAGCTGCTGCTGGCGAGCGACGGCGCAAGGCTCTACGACGCGAGCGGCCAGCAGGTCATGGACTACGGCGAGTCAATCTCCATGTCCAGCTCGCGCCCGCAGTACATCGGCGGGGAGCGGGCCTTCATCATCTACTACGACAGCGACGACGATGGCGTGATGGACACCATCCGCATCGGCGGCAACGTGCTCATGGGCGTGGACAAGACGCTCTCGGAGGTGCTCGCGGAGGTCAGCCAGGCTTCCGAGGACGCGGCGGAGGCGAAGAGGGCGGCGGAGGACGTGCCGATAGTCACGCTCTCATCCACCAACGGGACGGTCTTCAAGCGCCAGCTCGGCGTGTCAACGACCGTGATCGTGACGATATTCACGCCGGGTGGCCGCATAGACGACGCGACCGCGCTCGCGCGGCGCTTCGGCTCGGGCGCGTACCTCGAATGGGGCTGGCGTGACGTAGTGACTGACGCGGAGCACGTGCTTCCCGTAACCGACCCGCGCATAACGGCCGGGGGCTTTCGGCTCACGGTCAGCCCCGAAGACATAGACACGCAGGCGGTAATCACATGCTCGCTCAACTACTAGGGAGGAACGATGGCAGTTAAGCACACGGCGGAGGTCACCATCTCGGACCTCACGGACGGGGCCTCGGTCGGGCTGACGAGCTACGGCGCGTCATGGACGGCCACGGCGACCGACAGGCTCGGCACGGCGCAGACCGCAAAGACGGTCGTTCAGGCGCACATCGGCAGCTCGGCGGTCGCATGCACGGTCGGCACGCCGACGCGCTCCGACACGGCCAACTGCACCGTGACGGTGGACTCGTCCGGCACGCACGCGGTCTGGCCCGAGGTCACCATTACCGTCAATGCCACGGCCACGACAGGCGGCACGGTCACCATCCCCGTGACCCTCACCATCGGTTCCGACACGGTGACCTACGACCAGATATTCACGTACTCCTTCGCCTTCAAGGGCGCGACGCCCACCATCACAGCGTCCAAGAGCGGCACCACGACCACCATCATCGCTGACGGCACCGAGATCGCCACCATCAGCGACGGCACGAACGGCGCGGCCGGACTCAACCAGGCGACCGTCTACCTGTACAAGCGCGCGGCGAGCGCGAGCAAGCCCACGAGCGGCACGAGCACCTACACCTTCGCCACGGCCACGCTCTCGTCGGTGCCGAGCGGCTGGACTCAGGCCTTCCCCGCAGAGACGCAGGGCAGCTCCACACCCGTCTGGATGATGGCGGCGGTGGCGTCGAGCAACACGGCCACCGACACGATCTCCTACTCAGAGTGGAGCACGCCGGTCAAGATGGTGTCCAGCGGCACCAACGGCGCGACGGGGTACAACCAGGCGACGGTGTTCCTGTACAAGAGGGCCGCCACGGCACCGTCCAAGCCCTCCGGCACCGTCACGTACACCTTCGCCACGGGCGCGCTCTCGACCACCCCGAGCGGGTGGAGCCGCAGCGTGCCGAACGGCACCGACCCGTGCTGGGTGACGCAGGTGGCGGCGGTGTCCCAGGACGCGACCTACTCCATCGCCTCGGCGGCGTGGACGACGCCCACGAAGCTGGCCGAGGACGGGGACAACCCCTACATGCTCTCCATCGAGTCCTCTGCTGGCACGGTGTTCAAGAACAGCAGCGGGAGCACGACGCTCACCTGCCGCATCTTCAACGCGGGCGCAGAGGTCACGACCGTCCCCACGGGCATGTCCGTCAAGTGGTTCCGCAACGGCACGCAGCTCGACGGCACCGAGACGGGAATCACGCTGGACGGGCGCACCCTGACCGTCGACGCCACGGCGGTGAGCGAGAAGGCGGTGTTCCTCGCGGAGTTGGAGGGATAGATGGCTACCAAAGCAACGGCTGAGGTCACGGTCTTCGACCAGACCGACGCGACTGCCGTGGTCACGTGGTACTACGGCACGCGCGGCACGGCACCCTCGGCACCGACCACGACGGACGCGGACGTGACGCCTAGCGGCTGGACGAAGGTGGAGCCGACCATATCCGGCGAGGCGGACCTGTCCCTGATGGTCTACACGTGCGTGCAGACCGTCTGGGGCGACGGCACCTGCGATTGGGGCGCGGTGTCGCTTTCCGCCGCCTTCGAGGCGGCGAAGGTCGCGTACAACCTCGCCCACGGCACCTCGCAGGAGCTTGCGAACCTGTCCGTGGGCGGGACGAACCTGATCGTGCACGACACGACCCTGCGAGGGCGGCTCGACGGCGATGGAGGGGTATACACGGCGAGCAACGGCGCATACCACCGGCACACCGAGCGGATACCCGTCGAGGGCGGGGAAACGTACACGCTCTCGTGGTTCTATAAAGTCACTGAGTATTCTCAGATGTTTCTTTATGTAAGCTGGTTTGACATTGATGGCGAACATATATCGCGTACTAATGTTGAGAATATTTATAATGATGAACCATCGAGTAGAAAGCTACTGGCACCGGATACTGCTGCGTTTGCAGTTGTAAACATACCGATATACCTAGCGGTTAGATGCGCGACAAAATTTGAGAAGGGGTCTATCCCGACTGACCTTTCGCTTTCTGTGCGAGACGAAACGGCTCAGCCTAATATTTTGCGCGGAACCAATCAGGCGGGTGTCATGCGCGGGTTCGGCGAAGGCCCCACAAGCACATGGGAGAGGGGCCTGTGGTACGTAAGCAGCGGAGGTGAGGATACAGGCGATGCGGTGATATTCAACGTCGACGGATGCCCAGACGCACGGCAGCGATACGGATTCCGCGTGAGTAGCACCACGTCGGGCAACAAGGACGCCGCACAGTACGACGTCCCATGGGAGGCGACCACCTACCGAATCACAGGGCTTGCGAGGCTCACCCCGGACCTCGGACAGACCGCCGCCACGATGCAGTTCCGCATCTGGGGAAGCTCGGCCATAAAGTCCTATACGCAGTCCATAACGTCCGATGAGTGGGTCCCGTTCAGCTACGCCTTTTCGCTGGAAGCCGAGGAAGCGTCTCTCACGTCCAGCGCGCTCCTCGGCATTCACGCTCAAGGCAGCCTCGACTTCTGCGCAGTCTACATCCACAAGGGATTCATCGACCGCCGCCTCTCCATGGGGGAGGACTGCCTCCCGTGGCAACCGGCCACGGAGGACTACGCCTCGTACGGCTCCACAAGCAGCGTGATAGCCGAGACGAGCGCCAACGCGGTCAAGCGCACGCAGCGCATCTACTACCGCACGCAGTCGACCACGGCACCGACCTCCGAGTTCATGCCGACCGCGTGGGTCACGGAGACGGGCGACAAGTGGGCAGCTGGCGCGGCGACGCTCTCAAACTGGACCACGAAGGTCACGCCGATATCGGACGGCACGGACAAGTACCTCTGCCTCTTCACCTGCGAGCAGCGCGAGATGGGCGACGGCACGCTGCTGTACACGAACGTCCTGCTGGACGACTCCACGACGGTCATAGACGGCGGGAACATCATCACCGGAAGCATCGCGGCCAACCGCATAGACGCGGCGAGCGGCGCGTTCTCAACGGCAAACATCCCCGCTCTGACGGCAGACCACATCAAGGCCAACGT
>CAMPCT010000010.1 GCA_946647055.1 uncultured Atopobium sp.
TTGGCAGCGAGGTCACCCACGACTTCGAGGACTTCAAGCGGCGCTGCGACGTGATCCTCGCGAACCGCTGGAGCGCCGAGCTTGCCGATGTCGAGGACAAAGTCTACACGCGCGACCTCTTCAGGAGAGACTAGGGCATCTGGCACGGACGGCTGCGGGAAAGAAGGAGGAGGGAAATGGGCGACAAAGCGTCTTCGCGAACCTATGCGTTGCTGCATGCCCTGCTCGTCGCCTACTCCTTCAACGGCGTCCTCAGCAAGCTCGCAGCCCAGCATCCCTTCCTGAGCATCCGGTTCATCCTCCTCTACATGGGTGGCATCTGCCTCCTTGGCATCTATGCCATAGGGTGGCAGCAGGTCATCAAGCGCATGCCGCTGACCACCGCCTATGCCAACCGAGCCGTCACGGTTGTGTGGGGCCTGGTCTGGGGCGTGCTGCTTTTCCACGAGCAAGTCAACGCCTTCAAGTTTGCCGGATCTGTCCTTGTCCTCCTTGGGGTCGTCCTGTTTGCCTGGGCGGGCAACCAGCCGCCACAGGACGCCGAGGAGCGTGAGGCACAGTGATCGTCTCCGTGTTGATAGCCCTCTTCGGCGTGTTCATCAGCGGCATCTCGCAGGTGATGCTCAAGAAGAGCGCCACGGCCGAGCACAAGACGGTGGTGGAGGAGTACCTCAACCCCCTCGTCATTGGCGCCTATGCCCTCTTTGTTGGCGCCACGCTCTGCTCGGTGATCGCATTCAGGCGCATTCCCCTGTCAATGGGACCGATTCTCGACGCCACAGGCTACCTGTACGTGTTCTACTTTGGCATTACCCTCTTCCACGAGCGTGTCGACCAAAAAAAGGTTCTTGCCTTGATACTCATCATTGCCGGGGTCATCGTCTACTCGCTCGGCGTATCATAATCTGTCGGACGAACAGCCCCCTCGTCGCCCCCAAGACCAATCCGATTGGAACGCCCTATGAGCTGGACCCAAGCCGAATGGCCCCTCGTCATCCAGAAGCTGTCCAGCCCCGACGCATGGGCTCCCTCAAACGAGATATACCTGCTTCGCGACGACCTCATTCCCGTTGCCCTTGGTGGCAACAAGGTGCGGATTGCCGGCGAGTTCCTTGCTGACATGCGCTCCCGTGGCTGCGATGCCCTCATCATGTACGGCGACCGACAGTCAAACCTCTGCCGGGTCCTAGCCCTGCTCTGTCGCGCCGGGGGTGTCCCCTGCCTCATGGTCGCAACCTCCGAGGCCCACAACACCACCTCCTTCAACGAGCGGATCATCCAAGACGCGGGAGTAGAGGTCCTGCAGTGCGAGAAGGATGGCATTGCCGAGGCGGTCGACCGCGCGTTTGAGCTGCTTGCCTCGAGGGGCCTTCGACCCTATTACATTTATGGGAACCGCCTTGGACGAGGCAACGAGGGCGTTGCCGCACATGCCTACGCACGGGTCTATCGTGCCATCGTAGATTGGGAGCGCTCTCATAACACGACGTTCGACCTGATCGTGACGCCCTATGGAACCGGCGCCACCCAGGGAGGGCTCGTTGCGGGGAGCCTTCTCGAGGGAGACGGGCGGAGCATCGTGGGAATCTCGATCTCTTCCCGCCCCAAGGAGAGGGCGACCGAGATCCTCGTGGATGCGGTTTGCTCCTGGCTTGATAGGGAGGGTCTTGGGCGCCCCGCCGACCTCCTCGACCACATCGACCTGAAGACCGCCTACACCCTTGGGGGCTATGGCCGCTTTGACCAGCGCGTCCTTGACCTCATTCAGGCCATGATGGAGCAGGAGGGAGTCCCCATGGACCCCACCTACTCGGCAAAGGCATTTCGTGGCATGCTCGACTACCTTGCCGACCACCACGTGGAGGGTGCGCGCGTCCTCTTTGTCCACACCGGCAGCCTCCCGCTCTTCTTTGACCACCTGAACGCAAGAACCTAGGAGAGAGTATGCTTGTCTCTGTTGTCATCCCCTGCTACAACTCGGAGCACACCATCGCCAAGGTCGTGGGCCTCATCAAGGAGGAGTTCTCACGCCTTGATGGTTACGAGTGCGAGTTCGTCCTCGTCAACGACTGCTCCTCCGACGGGACCTTCGACGAGATCCGTCGCATTGGAGAGCAGGACCCGAGCGTCCACGGCATCAGCCTGATGCGAAACTTCGGCCAGCACAACGCCCTCATGTGCGCCATGAACTATGCCTCGGGCGACCTGGTCCTTGGCATGGACGACGACATGCAGACCCACCCGTCCCAGATCGGAATCATCCTCTCCAAGATGGCCGAGGACTATGACGTGGTCTACGGGGTGTATCGCGAGAGCACCAACGGGGCGATCAAGAACTTCACGAGCTGGTTCAACAAGGTCTCGTCGCGCATCCTCCTTGGTCGCCCCAAGGACGTTCGCTCGTCAAACTTCTGGTGCGTCACGGGCGCGGTCAAGGACGAGGTCATCCGCTGTGGAAGCTTTAGCCCCTACGTTGACGGGCTCTTCTATAGGACGACCCACAGGATTGGCAACGTCGAGATCGAGCACCACAAGCGCGAGTACGGGTCTTCGGGATACAGCCTCCGAAAGATCATGAAGCTCTGGCTTGCATACTTTACCTACTCCGTCGTCCCACTGCGCTTTGCCTCGGTGACGGGGCTCGTCTCCTCGCTCCTTGGCTTTGTCGCAGGCGTCGTCACGGTCATACGGAAGCTCGTCGACCCCACCGTGCCCATGGGTTGGACGTCAACCGTCTGCCTCATGCTGTTCCTTGCCGGCCTCATCCTCTTTGTGCTGGGAATCATTGGGGAGTACGTGGGGGACGCAGTGCTCATGCTCAACGGAACCCCGCAGTTCATCGTCCGCGAGAAGGTGAACCTCTAGCATGGCGGGGACGGGTCGCATACTGGTGCTTGGCGCAGGGATCTACCAGGTGCCGCTCATCCAGACGGCGCAGCAGATGGGCCTCGAGGCAATTGTGGTGAGCCGTCCGGGCAACTATCCCGGCTTCTCCGTAGCCGACCGGTCCCTCCCCCTCGACACAACTGACTGCGCGGGCATCCTCGAGGCCGCCCGCGAGCTTTCGGTTGACGGAATCATCACCACGGGCACCGACGTTGCCATGCGCTCGATTGGCAGGGTCTGCGACGCATTGGGCCTGTCTGGGCTGTCCGAACGTGCGGCAATGCTCGCAACCGACAAGGCCCTCATGAAGGATGCCTTTGCGAAGGGCGGGGTGTCCACCTCCCCGTTCGAGGTCGTCCGCAGCCTTGGCGACGCGCTCTCGGCGGCGGCGTCGATTGGCTATCCCGTCATGGTCAAGGCATGCGACGTCTCGGGGAGCCGCGGCATAAGCAAGGTTGGTTCCCCGGAGGAGCTGCCCCGCGCCCACGAGGAGGCACGTGCCGCAACGAGGAAGGACTACGTTGTTGTCGAGGGCTTTGTCTCGGGCCACGAGATTGGCGTCGACGCCTATGTGAGCCAGGGGGAGCTGGTCCTCTTCGCCCCGCACACAAAGTTTGTCAGGCGCGCGGGCTCGGTCACGGTTCCCGAGGGCCACGCCTTCCCCATCGCCGAGGGCCCGGAGACCCTTGCCGAGATACGACGCCAGACCAAGCTCTCCATCGAGACGCTTGGCCTTGACAACTGCGCAGTCAACGGTGACTTCATGGTCTGCGATGACGGCACGGTGAGCGTGCTGGAGGTTGGCGGGAGGTGCGGGGCCACCTGCATCCCCGAGCTCATCTCCATCCACCTCGGCATAGACTACTACCGCCAGATGATTCGCGGCGCCCTGGGAGAGAGGCCAGACCTGACCCCGCGCTGCAACAAGCCCTGCATGGCCAAGCTTCTCTTCTCCCAGACCTCTGGGATCGTGAGGTCAATAGACGAGGCAGGCCTCTCCCGGCTGCTCCAGGGGCACCCAGAGGCAACCGTCTCCCTGGACGTCTCCGTTGGGGACGAGGTCTGCGCCATCAGGAACGGCACGGACCGCTGGGGCCAAGTCATCATGGAGACGTCAAGCGAGGCGGAGCTTGACCATATGGTCTCTGCCGTTCGCTCCTGCGTCGAGGTCGCCTGATTTCTCCCCGCTAAAACCGCAGTTACCCCAACCCATGCAAGAAGTGCTGCTACCATGGTGCAATCCAGGCATCACGTATCTTGCGAGGGTTTTGCATGATTGACTTCAACATTCCGCCTTTCCTGGGCACCGAGATGGACTATGTCCGCGAGGCAGCGGCCGTCAACCACAAGATCTGCGGCGACGGCCCCTTCTCGCGCAAGTGCCACGCGTGGATGGAGCAGCGTTTCAATGCCGAGAAGGCCCTGCTCACCACCAGCGGCACCTCCGCACTCGAGATGGCCGCCATCCTCTGCGACCTCCAGCCCGGCGACGAGGTGATCCTGCCCAGCTTCACCTTCTCCTCCACCGCCACCGCGTTCCAGATGGTGGGGGCAACCTTGGTCTTCGTCGACATCCGACCCGACACCATGAACCTCGACGAGGCCAAGGTAGAGGATGCCATCACCTCGCGCACGCGCGTCATCGTCCCGGTTCACTACGCCGGCGTCGCCTGCGAGATGGACACGATCGTCCGCGTTGCCCGGAAGCACGACCTCAAGGTGGTGGAGGACGCCGCGCAGGGCGTGATGAGCACCTACCACGGGCGTGCCCTAGGCACCATCGGTGCCTTTGGCGCCTTCTCGTTCCACGAGACCAAGAACTACTCCATGGGCGAGGGTGGGGCCATCCTGGTCAACGACCCGGCCTTCATAGAGCGCGCCGAGATCATCCGCGAGAAGGGCACCAACCGCCAGCGCTTCTTCCGCGGCCAGGTTGACAAGTACACCTGGGTCGACCGCGGCGGCTCCTACCTGCAGAGTGACCTCAACGCCGCCTACCTCTGGGCTCAGCTGGAGCAGGCGGACCACATCAACAACGACCGCCTGGCCACCTGGGGCGCCTATTGGGACGCGTTCCAGGACCTTGCGGCGGACGGCCTTGTCGAGCTGCCCCGCATCCCCGAGGGCTGCGTCCACAACGCGCACATGTTCTACCTCAAGTGCACCAACCTCGAGCAGCGCGGCGCCCTCATCGCCCACCTCAAGGCGCGCGGGGTTCACGCCGTCTTCCACTACATTCCGCTGCACAGCTCGCCTGCCGGGCAGATGTTTGGCCGCTTCCACGGCGAGGACGAGTGGACCACCCGCGAGAGTGAGCGTCTGGTCCGCCTGCCGCTTTATTATGGGATGAGCGATGAGGACCGCCAGACCGTCATTGCGGCCGTGAGGCAGTTCTACAGGGGTTAGGATCCTAGTCCGGGGGTTGTAAGCATGTGGTTCTCTTACGTCGTTGCCATTGTCGTTGGAGTGGCGCTCTCCTTTGTTCCGGGGTACCTTGCCCTGCGATGCATTCGTCTTGGCAGAGTCGCGTCCCTCTGCGCCGCACCCCTCGCCACGTACGGGATCTATGGCATCCTCGCCCTGGTCTACGGATTCTGCGGCGTCTTCTGCAGCTGCCTCTCCCTTGCGGCTGCCCCCTCCGCGCTCTTCCTGTGCGCCTTGCTTGTCTCGAATGCCGTTGGCCGGAGGCGCGCCGGTGCCGAGGAGGCCCGGGACCGCGATGCAGACGAGGACGCCACCACCCAGGACTCGTGGTTTGAGGCGCGCACGGGCTTCCTCGTTCTTGCCACAAGCGTTCTTGCGGGCATCGTCATCTGCGCAGTGGTGTTTTGCTGCAACCTCGGAAACCCGGACTCCTTTGCCCAGAACTACGACAATGCGTGGCACCTCTGGCACATCTACCACATTGCGGGCACGGGTATCCACTCCTCGCTCACCAGCGTCTTCTACCCCTCCGTCTATCACAGCCTCTGCGCTCTCGTCCAGACTTCGTCATCCGTGTCGAACATCTGCGCGGAGAATGCGGTCAACTTCGTTCTCCCCGCTTTCGTCTTTCCGGCCAACGTCGTCTTGCTGGCCTCCCAGCTCTTTCCCGAGAGCCCCCGGAAGACACTCCTCTCGGGCGTCCTCTGCCTCTCGATCGCCTTCTTCCCTTGGCGCATCATGCTCTTTGGTCCGCTGTACCCAAACGTTATGGCCTTCTCGGTCATGCCAGTAGAGGCAGTGGCCTTCATCCGTGCCACCCTGCCCCACACCACCCCCAAGGACCGCCTCCGCTGGGCAGCCCTCTTTGTGCTGGGAGGAATGGGCCTCGCACTCATCCACCCCAACTCGGTCTTCTCAACAGGCGTCTACCTCATCCCCTATCTCATCCACTCCACGGGAACACTGGTTGCCGAGAGGACCCACGGCCGCAAGGGGGCACGCGTGCTCCCCGTTGTCGCAGCGTGTGCCATGCTCCTCGTCATCGCGTGCGTTTGGGTGGCGTTGTATCGCGCGCCATTCATGCAGTCGGTCGTGGGGTACGGCCGCGATGCGCCAAACCTCCCGATCCAAGCCCTAAAGTGGGCTTTGGCGCTGTGCTATACCCGCAGGAGACAGCAATACCTCCTCGGGTGCATCGTCGTCCTGGGCACGGCGCTCATGCTCAGGAAGCCCGGTCGCAGGTGGGCCGGGATCTCCTACGTCCTGCTTGTCGCGCTCTACGTGGTCGCCTTTGGTGTGGGCGGCGAGGCCAAGGGGCTCCTCACCGGCTTTTGGTATTGCGACTACAACCGCCTCGCGGCCGCCGCCTGTGCCTTTGCGGCACCCTCGATTGCCGAAGGCGTCGACGCCCTGGCACACGGCGCCTCGTTGGCCCTTTCGGCCTTGCGCAAGACGGGCGATGCCAACAGGTCCGCGACTACAGCCCCTGCGGTCACCTGCCTCGTGACCGCGCTTGTCGTGCTGCTCAACTTCTTCCCGCTACCCTTCATCCCCAAGTCGGTCCGCTCCTTTGCCTTCGACACCGTCTCTCAGGAGTTTTCCAGCGTATATGGCGACCCTGACTGGATCTACCTCGACGACGCGGAGGTGGCGTTCCTCAACGAGGTGCACGACGTCGTTCCGGAGGGAGAGAGGGTGCTCAACCAGCCCCACGACGGAAGCGTCTTTGCCGCATCGGTCGCAGACGTTCCCGTGACGTTCAACTTCTTCTTCGAGGCGAGAGATAACTCCGATGGCTGGAAGGCAGTGCGCGAGGGCCTGTGCGACTACACGAGCAATCCCGACGTTGCTGCCCAACTCGAGGAGAGGGGTGCCCACTACCTGCTCCAGCTCGATCAGGGCAACAGCATCTACGGGATGAACGCACGGGGAACCCTCTACACGCTTGGCTATGAGGGCGTCGACTGGGAGGGGATCAACTCCGTGAGGGATGACACCCCAGGGTTCGAGGTTGTTCTCTCAGAGGGAGACATGCGCCTCTACCGGATAACCGGCTGACTTGGCCAGACCCCCTCTACCATTTGATGTCGATCTTGAGCCTGTTCAGCACAAAGCGGTATGCGGCAAGGAAGGGCACCATGAGGTGCATCCGGTAGATTCGCTGCGCAATGAGCAGCTTCTTGTGCGCAGGCCCCCTTCTCAGGGCATAGCCCAAAGAGATATAGGGGGAATGTCGCCATGAGGGGAAGAACTCGTCGAGGAAGGCGGTGTTGTTCCCTATTGCCTCGCGTATCTTGACACCGGGGGCGTTCAGGAGCCTGAAGCCCATGGAGACGCCAAGGTGCACGAAGGCCACCGCGTCGAGCGCCTTGCGCAGACCCGCGCCAACGTCTTCCTCCAGGTACCTCTCACGTACCTCAAGAAGCATCCGCTTGACTGTCTCCACCTGTTCGGACGTGACGGTGTTGATCATCGAGTCGGCATGGACCATGTAGTTGACCAGGGACTTTGGAACAAAGACGACTGGCCCCTCCGTCTCTGGGTATGCCAGCAGGACCAGCGCGAGGTCCTCCATGATTGCCGGGGTCTCGGCAAGCCTCCTGGTGCGCCCCAGCAGGTCGGCACGGTATGCCTTGTTCCATGCCGCGGGGTTGACCTCGATGATCCTGCCGGGATCCTCCTTGGCGCGGAATGGAGGACGCTCCTGGCAGAGCTCCTTGGAGAGCACGCGGCCGGTCTCGAGGTCGACTCTGCTGAAACCACATACGACTATGTCTGCGCCAGAGCGCTTTGCCGCACCATACAGGGCACTCAGGAAGTCGGGGGTCACCGTGTCATCGCTGTCGACAAACGTGATGTACTCGCCACAAGCCACGTCGATACCACTAAGCCGGGCGTTCCACAACCCACCGTTCTCCCTGTCGACGCAACGAACCTTCTGGGGATAGCGCTGCTCGTAGTCTCTCATGATGCCGCGGCAGCCATCGGGCGAGCCGTCATTCACGCAGATAACCTCATAGTCATCCATGTCCTGGTTGACCAAGGAGTCCAGGCAGCCCGGAAGGCTGGCCTCCGTCTTGTAGCAGGGTACGACGACGCTGATCTTCCTCTGTCCCTCGCCTATCATGTTTCGCGTTACCTCCACTTTCCGGCTACCATTATTGTGGTATTGTAAGCGGCAATAGGCCCAACAGCCAAACACAAGGGGGGCCATGAGTACCATGTCGCCCAGTATTGCGGTTGTCGTCGCTGCCTATAACGGCGAATCCCACATTGCAGAACAGCTTGACAGCATCCTCGCGCAGGACTGCCCGAACGTCCATGTTGTCGTGAGGGATGACGGTTCGTCCGACGGCACTCTCGATGTCCTCCGGCCGTACGAAGAGCGGGGCGAGGTTACCGTCATCGCTGGTGAGAACGTAGGGGTTATGCGGTCCTTCATATCGCTCGTCTCGCTCGTTGCCCCCGAATACGACTACGTGGCACTCTCCGACCAAGACGACGTCTGGCATCCGGACAAGCTCAGCAGGGCGGTCTCTCTGCTGGAGGGACAAGACGGCTCCATCCCTCAGCTCTACTGCTCCGAGTACGTCTATTGCGACAGCGACATGAAGCCGGGGAAGCGCTCCCACCTCAACCGGATTGGCGTCTCGTTTGACACCATGCTGTACGAGAACATGGTGTCGGGCAACACCTGCGTCATGAACAGGGCTCTCGCCATGCTCATCGCACAGGCCGGCCCCGAGGGCGTCTACTGCCATGACTGGTGGATTGGCCTCGTTGCCTGCGCCCTGGGCAACTTGACCTTTGATGACTTTGCCTCGCTCGACTACCGTCGCACGGGCCGGGACACAAGCCCGAGCGGGACAAGCGGCGTCAGGCTCTTCCTCAGGCGCTTCAACACCTTCTTCAAGAACGGCGAGCTCAAGCGCATTGACCTCCAGCTCAGGAGGCTTGAGGCGCTGTATTCCAACCAGCTCGCTCCTGAGAGGCGTGCCACGCTTGGCGTGTTCCTCCACGGCAACCGTCTCCGCAAGGCATTCGTCCCCAAGCGCCTGAGGCAGAAGCTCGGGGATGAGCTGGTCGTACGACTGCTCTTCCTAGTTGGTCTCCTCTAACCACGTCAATCTCGTCCCAAACACGTAGCCACCCACGTCACCACCCCTGGAGTCCCCATGCGCTGGCACAACTTCCTATACCTTGCACCGGCCGCCCTCCTTGCGATCGTGCTTCTTGTCGTCCTCGCAAGGCGCGTACCCTCCCTTTCCGCCCCCTCAAGGAGAAGGACGCGGGAGGAGCTCGTGGCCCTTGGGGTGTTGTGCGCCTTTGGCCTTGCAATCATCTACTGGAACTTCTACGTCTGCAAGACGTACTTTGTCTACAACATTGGCGACGTTGGCTCCGACACGACCGAGCAGTACTATCCCTTCTACCTCTGGTTGATTGACTCCGCGAGGAGCGGAACGCTCTCCGCGTGGTCCTTCGAGTATGAGCTTGGGGTGAACCTCCAGTCGTTCCAGACGTGGCTCTTTGACCCCTTCAACCTGGTGTTGGTTCCGCTGGGATTGCTCCTTGGCAATGCCCGGCTCAGCCTTGCCCTCGTCATCACGCAATCGGTCAAGCTCGTCTTGAGCGCCTTCCTCTTTGACCATCTGCTCACCCGCTACTGCGAGACTCCCATCTCGCGCCTGCTTGGGTCTCTGCTCTATGCCTTCAGCGGCTTCATGGTCCTGTACGGACAGCACTACTGGATTGGAGGGGCCCTCCCCGTCTTCACCGCCACGATTCTGCTCTTCGAGCGCTACCTCGAGCGCCATGACAGCCGCAGCTTCCTTGACGTGACGCTCATTGTGGCCATACAGCTTGCCTGGAGCGTGTACGTTGCCTTCATGATTCTCCTTGGCACCGCGCTCTACCTCCTGGTTCGCATTCCCGCCATTGTTGACGACTTCACACCCAAGCGTTATCTGAGGGAGATTGGGCTGTGCTTTGTCCCCGTGACCTGCGGCTTCCTCCTGGCCTGCATCACCTGCGTCCCCTATGCCAACTTCCTTCTCAACGAGACGGCTCGCACCTCCAGCTCGACATCGCTCGTGGAGCGTGTGGCCATAAAGGCCGGCATGTTTGTGCATGCCGACTGGATCCTCCCCATCCTCTCCCGCATGGTAGGCAGCGGCCTTCTCAACACCGGGGCCGTACCCAGCACGCCGCTGGTGTCAAACACCTATGACATCGGCTTTGTCGGAAGCTTCCCTTACGAGTTCATCCTCTTGGGCTACTCGGGAGGCTTCTTCATGCTGCTGTCGCAGTTCTTCCACTGGGTTGTCCGGGACTGCGACAAGAGGGGAAGGATCCTCGTTGCGGCAGGAACCACCCTCGTGCTTGCATACTGCTTTCACGAGCTTTTGCCGTCCGTGTTCACGATGATGGTGCGCACCCAATACCGCAGCAGCTTCGTCATAGCCCTGCCGGCCTGTCTAGCCATGTCTGTGGGATTCGAGAAACGCGTCGTCGAGGGAAAGATTGCCCGTGTACCCCTCGCTCTCTCCTTTGTTGCCACGCTGGCAGTCGTTCTCTGGTCTCTCCTCAACACGCTCAACGGACGTCTCGTGTGCCTGTACTTCCTGGCATGCACCACGGTGGCGTTTGCCGTGCTTGTTCTGGATGGCACCAGGCTGAGCAGAGACATGCTCACCACGATCTTCGTGGCCGCCCTGTTCTCGATGTCGGTCGTAGACGGCCTCTTTACCACTAACTGTCGCCTCATGGTCGAACCCATCGGCATTCCCTACACAAGGGAGTCCGGCGGCGCCACACCCAGCGTGAGAGCCCTGTCTTATCTTGCGGGACAGGACGACACCTTCTATCGCGTCGACAAGGACTTCTCCGACTGGAACCCCCTCAACGACTCCCTCATCGAGCACTACGCGAGCGTCTCCGCCTATAACTCGAGCCCAGATGCCGACGTCGACGACTTCTACCACAACCTGTGGAACGAAGCCATCTCCACTTGGTCGGTGTATTCCCAGGGGCTCAGAAACGATCAGCCCCGCCCAGAGCTGCTGTCCCTTCTCGATGTGAAGTACTTGATCATGTTGACCCCCATCGAGCAGGACTGGCTCCGGCTTGTGACGACGATCGATGACGTCTACGTCTACGAAAACACCAACAGCCCCTCGCTTGCCACCCTTCGCACGGCGGTCATTGGCGAGGGAGAGGCCGCCCTCCTCCCCGACTCGGCAGCCCGAAGGGAGCTTCTCTCGGGCTACGTCATCGTCCCCGATGAGGTCGCGGCCTCTTGGAACGGAGCGACCCCGGGGGACGGCGCGTCCTCCCCGGCCGTCTTCAGGACGTGGGACCAAAGCGTCCTGACGGGCACCATCGACGCCTCGGACGACTCGGTGGTCTGCCTCTCGATTCCCTTCACTGGCTCATGGACCATCACGGTGGATGGCGCCGAGGTCGATACCTTCAGGGCCAACTACGGCTTCTACGGCTTTGAGATAACCCGGGGAGAGCATAGGGTGCAGGCCACATATTCCATTGACGGATTGGTGACGGGTGCCCTGCTCTCGTGCATGGGCGTTGTCCTCACGGCCGTGGTATTCCGCCTGATGCGAAAGACGGAGGCCACCGCATAAGAGCGGGAGCCTCCTGTTCGAGTCACTCCTACCTGGACAGCACCCAACCTACGAGAGGGCAACGCCTCCGTACCAACCCCACCTTGGGGCAACGGTTGTTCCGTAGAACGCAATCCAGCTGTCGATGGGCGTCTCCTGGACCCCGCTGGTACCAAAGTCACGCACGATGCCGTTGCCCACGTAGATGCCCACGTGGCCATTGATGGCTCCCGCCGAAGAGCGCGAGTGGGTGGTAACACCAATGATCATTCCCGGCTTGAGGTCTGCACGGTTGGAGCTGAAGCAATAGGTATCGGTATAGAGGGCTGCGTTGTAGGTTGGGGCATCAATTCCAACGCTTTTGAAGACAAAGTAGACGTACCCGGAGCAACCCCAGCCGCGTGCCCCCGCCTCTGCCGGGGGCCCGCTGGAATATGCCGAGTCCAAGACGGCCTGCAGCAAGCCACTGGTCCCAGGCGTTGGCGCAGGGGTCTCCTGCTGAGGCGTGCTCTGAGCGGGGTCGTTGTTGGCGTCGGGGTTGGTGGCGGCGGGATCCTGGCCACTGTCCTTGGCCTGCCCGTCCTCGTTCTTTGTCTCGTCTGCGGCGTCATTGTCCTCGTCGGGCTTACTTCCCTCCTGGTCTTCCGCGACCATCTGAGCCTGGCCGAGAATCTCTGCGCTCTCCTCACCAAGGAGCGGCTCAACCTCCCTGGGGATGGAGCTCAGCAACTCGGAGGTCTCCTCCTGGAGGGCGCGCATGTCCTCGGTCTGACTCCTCTGCTGCTCGTACAGGGTCTCGAGGTCGGCCTCCTGCTCGTGGAGGTCGGCTTCGAGCTCCTTGAGCTCCGCCTGTCGGCTCTGTAGCTCTTCGCGCTCGGTGTTTATCTGGTTGATGGCATCGGCCTCGGACTGCGCGATGGCGCCGTAGTAGTACATCCTCGAGATTGCCTGTTCGAACGAGGTGGACGTCAGGACGATGGCAAGGAGGTTGACTCCGCCAGACTTGTAGCTGGCGGAGATGTGGTCCCCCAGGTACTCCTGCTTTTCCTCGAGGTCTGCCTGGCGGTCCTGTATCTCCTGCTCGACATCGGAGATGCGCGCCTCGATATCTGCGATCTCGGCCCACACGCCCTCGAGCTGGGAATAGGTGGCATCCTGCCTCTCGGCGAGGGCAACATACTCATCGGAATAAGACTCGAGGCGATTCAGAACCTCAACGTACTCGGGGTTGAGGTTCTCCTCCGCCTCGTCGGCAAGCGATGAGGCGGGTAGGCCAGCAAAGGCAATGGCAGCGGCGCAGAGGCAGGCAAGCGCACGAGTGCCCAGCCTCGCACCGTAACCAGATTTCCCTCTCGCTCCCAGCATTACCCATCCCTCCTGTATGGCCAGCCTTGCGAAGGGCGGACCAGCACGCCGGTACCCAATACCCGGATTCTATCTATCATATCAAGAATGCTTGTATTGATGCCCCTGAACCGCATCTAACCGCCGAGAACACAGGGTCTCGGGTATGATTGCGGAGGCGGACGGAACCAGATTATTCCTCGAGGGGCATGCAATGGTCAGGAAGAACCAGCGAGATGCTGGGGTGGAGCTTGCAAGGGTTTTTGGCTGCCTCATCGTGGTTGGCATCCACACTAAACTCGCAGCTCGGGTCGGAACGTCATACGAGTATGGTCGCATCCTCATTTCCTGCCTGTTTGCGGATGGCGTAGCCATCTTTTGGTTCATCTGCGGCTTCTTTGCCTTCAGGAGCGACGACTACGCACGTGTCCTCCGTCGCACGCTCACACACATCCTGCTTCCCGCATGGGGCGTCGGTCTCATCTCCTTCTATCTTTACGACATAGGAACTCTTGGCCTAGTGGGCAGCCTCATGAGACCAAGGGAGGAATACCTCTCCCTATTCGAGAGCCTCCTAATGTGGGAGAATCCCTTCGTCCGCGCCGCTCATCTTTGGTACGTCTTCACCTACGCACTCGTCATGCTGTGCTTTCCTCTGCTTAAGGCCTTTTCCGACTACCTTGCCACCAACCGGAGGCATGAGGCCCTGTTTGTCGCCATTTCGGCGGGTTTGCTGTTTCTGAACGATGTGACCAGGAACGGCACACTGGGGTTTTCCCACCATGGCTTCAATGCGGCGATTCCCGCCGCGGTCGAGGTCCTGTACGGATCCATACTGTATCGGCACCGCGAGCGATTTGAGGACCCACGCCTCGTTGTCCTTGCGCCAGCCGCCTTCATTCTGGTCAACGTGGTCCGCTCCCTCATCCAGTCGTACGACTACCAGATGGCGGAACCCACCACTCACCTGTCTTCGTGGTTCTCCCTGTTTGCCGTCGTGTGCGCCACGCTCGTCATAGCCTTCAGCCTCTCGTTCATGAAGGAGCGTGGCGCCGGCCGGTTCTCAGACGCCGTGATACGGCTTGGCTCCTACACCTACCCGGTGTACCTCGTTCACATGATGGTGCTCGCCGTCGTGGAGCGGCTGGGGATCCCGGCAGTACTGGAGGGGCTCCTCTGTGGGGGAGGCCTTGCTCCCATTGCATCCTTTGGTGCCGCATTGGCCTATTCGGCGGTCATGATCGCCCTGATCTTCTCGCTGTCGCTCGCGCTGTGTGTGGTGTGGAGGAAGGCCTGGGCCGTGTTGACGCCCCTGCTTCCGTCACGCAGCTAGGGATGCCCCCAGGGGGCGACCGGCTTTCGACGCCTCCGCCAGGTGCCCTATCGGCCTTCTGGCAGCTCGATCAAGTAGGCAAGGTCCTTGTTGTAAGACTCGGGATGCCAGCCGATGTTTCCCGCTGCAGGAGTGAAGGTCATCTCGCTGAAGCGCAGTCCCTTCTTGGGAGACCAGTACCAGTCAACCCGCACGTGCAGGAAGTCGTCCGCAAGGGTCTTGGAGTAGGCGAGGATCCTGTCCAGGCACGCGGGTCGCTCGACGGTTCCCGGATAGATGGGCTCCGACGAGACAAACGGCTCCCGCTCCCACTCTGGGGTGAAGAACTGCTTCTGGTTGATGCCGTGAGGCTGGACGATGGCGGCAACGAAGGCGATCTTTCCCTTGAAGCACCATGCCTGGTACTCAAACTCGATGTCGTCGAGGTATTCCTCGGCCAGGAGCCTCGGGGTGATCGGCGAGTAGTGCCGCTCTATGCACACCACCGAAAAGTCCCTCTTGAGCCACTTTTCCGCCAGTGCCTTGGCCTTCTTGAGAGAGACGGTCTCGTCAACAAAGAGGGCGTCGCCGCTCGTGTGGTTGGGCTTGAGGAAGAACGGCTTGGGCAGACCGTCAAAGGTGAGGTCCTCCGCGCTGTCCCACGTTGCGTACTGCTCTAGCAGCACGTCCTTGCCGACCTTCTCGGCAACATAGTCACGGACGAGAATCTTGTCGGAGAGCCGTGCCTTGCGCGGGTCGAGGTCGTGTGCCTTGAGCCATTGGATCTTCTCGTTGAAGGTGGTGGGGTTGTCGAGGTCGACTGGCTTCCCCGCGGCAATGCGATACCACTTGCAGACCTCGCGGGCCAGCTCCTCCTCGGAGGCGTTGGCAATCCAGCCCCTTCCAAGGCGCTCCAGGCGCCTGCGCCTTATGTACTCCTCGATCATGGCTAGTGGTGACATGGACTTTCCTCCACACGTCGTCTTGTCTGTTGCCTTGTGGCGCAGATGGCCTATCGCTTGTAGAACTGGACCCTTTTCACCAGCGGACCGAGCACGCCTACGCTCGAGAGGACGTACTTGGCCAGCGTCTTTGGCTTCCGGTCAATCTGCCAGGCCCTCTTGAAATAGGAGGCCGCAGGAAGAGAGACGCGCGTCCTCTCCTCACCAATTGCAGCGAGCAGCCACGCCTCGATCGCAGGATACTCCTTGAAGAGGTAGGCTCGCTTCTCGTAGATGTGCTCGAGGCTGCGGAGCATCTTCTCGTCTCCGTTGTTGGTGAGCGAGTCTCCTTGCAGGTAGGTATCTACCAGGACGTCGTCCACCAGGCAGACGCGCCTGCCGTATCCGGCACCTAGCATCCAGTCCCAGTCCATCATCCTTGTGAGCGAGGCGTCCAGGGGCTCCTCGAGCAGGACGGAGCGCTTGGTCATGATGGTCTGGGAGCTGCATACGGTGCCGCCCAGCAGCCTCTCGTACGGGATGACTCCCGCCTCGATCTTTGGGAACACCGTCTCGAAGCTGGACCCAAAGCCATGGCGCTCCAGCCTACAGGAACAGATGTCGGCATCGAGCTCGACCATTGCCTTGAGCTGCTTTTCCAGCTTCTCTGGCCTCCACACGTCGTCGCTGTCCTGTAGGGCAACGTACTCGCCCTTTGCCATGCCAACGGCAACGTTCCTTGCGGCGCCCTGCCCACTGTTCTTCTCGAGCCTGTGGTAGCGAATGCGCGGATCCGCCATGCCCTTGACCAGCTCGCCCGTATCGTCTGTGGAGCAGTCATCGATGATGATGAGCTCGAAGTCCTCGTAGGTCTGGGCAAGGACGCTCTCGACCGATCGGCCGAGGAGCCCGGCGCGGTTGTAGGTTGGAATGATTACCGAGATCATTGTCTGCCACCGTTTGTCTGTGCGTGAACGTGCACTTCAGAATCTACCCCTCGCATGCGGGCGCGTCAAACAGGCGCCCACGCACGCCGTCATTCGTCCTTGAGGTAGTAGGAGCGGTACCAGCGGGCGAACTCCCTCAGACCGGTCTCGAGGGGGACCTTGGGGACGAAGCCGAAGTCCCTCTCGAGCTCAGTGGCGTCCGCGTAGGTCTGGTAGACGTCCCCGGGCTGCATGGGGAGCAGCCTGTGCTCGGTCGGCCCGTCAACGACGCCTTCCTCAATGAGCACGCGCTCGAGCGTCTCGACAAACTCGAGGAGCCCAACCGGCTGGGATCCGCCGATGTTGTATATCTTGTAGCGCGTCCCCATCTCGTTTGGCGAGGGTGGGCGCCTCATCACCCTGCACACGCCCTCGACGATGTCGTCGACGTAGGTGAAGTCACGCCGCATGTCCCCCATGTTGTAGATGCTGATGGGCTCGCCTTTTGCTATGAGGTTCGCGAACTTGAAGTAGGCCATGTCGGGTCGCCCGGCCGGCCCATAGACGGTAAAGAAGCGCAGGCCGGTGGAGGGGATGTCGTACAGCTTCGAGTAGGCGTGGGCCATGAGCTCGTTGGCTTTCTTGGTTGCCGCGTAGAGCGAGACGGGGTGGTCCACGGGATCCGTCTCGGCAAAGGGAACCTTCTTGTTCTCGCCGTAGACCGAGGAGGATGAGGCAAAGACGAGGTGGTCGACGGGGTGGTTGCGGCAGCACTCCAGTATGTTGGCAAAGCCAACGAGGTTGCTGTCGATATACGCGCGGGGGTTCTCGAGGGAGTAGCGCACCCCCGCCTGGGCGGCCAGGTTGACCAGCACGCTAAACCCGTGCTCTTCGAAGAGGCCCTCCAGGAGGCCCTCGTCGCAGAGGTCGCCGCGGACGAAGGAGAACGCCCCCGCCTCAAAGCTGCCGGCAGGGACGTAGGCCTCCGGGCTCCCCGCCTCCTCGGCAAGGCGGCGCAGGCGCTCCTCCTTGATGCCCACGTCGTAGTAGTCGTTGACGTTGTCGAGCCCCACAACGCGCTCGCCGTCTCCGAGCAACCTCTTGCACAGGTGGAAGCCGATGAAGCCCGCCGCTCCGGTGATAAGAATGGTGTGTCCTGACATATGCTGCCTCTTCCCGCTGTTGATGAGAGCCAGAGTCCGTAGGGTCGTCATTGGTAGATACTTCAAATTGGCCACCCGCATGCTGCGGTACCTGCCGCATCATCATATCTCATCTACAAAGGCGTCACAGAAGAACCGGGCTTTCCCGGTGAGACCCCTGCTGCGTACATGGGCTCCAGAGCAGTGGGGCTCTGGCCATGGCTGGCACCGTGCTTTCGCCCGTACTGTCGCCAGAGGCATCGTTCCCCGTTCAACAAGGCCGGCTGGAAGGCGGTCCGCCTTACCAGGGCGATGGGACAAAGGAGGCCTAGCTGTCCCTCCCACGCGGGACAAACAGCGGGATGAGGACCTGCCCCACCCGCCTTCCGATTCCCTGCTGCCACAGGCCGTGCCTGACGATCGTGATCACGTGACCCAGACCCCTGGGCTGCGCGGAGCCGTAGTCGCGGCACGCGCAGTAGTCCTTCTCGGAAAGGCGCCCCTCATACGCCTTTGCGAAGGCCGCAGCCTGCTCTTGTGCCCGCTCGTGGGCCTTTGCGACCTCACCAACGATCGAGAGGTAGCGGAGAACGTCGTACGTGCGTGCTCCCTCAACATTGGCCCCGTGCTGACGGTACTTCACGAGGGGCTGGTCAACGAAGGCTATCTTGCCGAGCGCCGCTGCAACGAGCATGATCCACCAATCGTGCATGACGATGCCCTGCACGTCCTCCACCTCGCCCAAGGCATCGATCAGCGCACGATTTATGAGCATCGTGCATCCCGGAGCCATGTTGCCAACCAGCAGACGCCTGAACTGCGTTGCCGACGGGTCAAAGTGCTCCAGTCGCAAGAATGACGGTGCGACCGGGGAAAGGGTGCTGTCCACAACCTCTGCGTCGCAGAATGCGAGTACCGGGACATCGTCGCCAAGCTCCTCCTCGCACTGCCGTGCGGCAAGCAGGAGCTCCTCTACCTTGTTGGGGGCCCATACGTCATCTTGGTCTGAGAAGAGCACATAGCCGGCGTCCGACTGCCCCAACAGCCACAGGAAGCGCCCGCTTGGACCCCGGTGGAGCCGCTCGTCCTCCAAAACGTGGATGCGGCCGTCCTCCCCCGCCAGGCGCCGTATCAGCCCTGGGGTGCCATCCGTTGACCCGTCATCGCAAACAAGCAACCGCCACTGCCCAAAGGTCTGATCCTGTATCGATTGGACCTGCTCCTCGAGGTACGTCTCGCCGTTATAGGTAGCCATCAAGACGTCGACCGTCGGATACCGTGGCCCTTCCGTCATCGCGATTCCTCCTGTTGTATGCCCACGTGTGGGGCGAGCAGATTCGATGCCCATCTGATTGCCGTCTTCAGCAGGGGGTTTCTGAGGTTGACAAGAAGGTAGACCGCAGCAGAGACCAGCGTGCAAATCACGCCGCGCAGCAGCAACATGATGATCCCGTCGCCCGGGACGAGTGAGCAGAGGAAAAAGGATATCCCGCAGACCAGCAGCGTCCCTACGGCATAGAAGAGGTTGTCGGCAAAGTACTCCCCCATCTTCCCGTTCTTGAAGTAGTACTTGAAGATGATGGCCGTTGCCATGCCAAAGTTGATGATCAACAGGGAGATGAGGGTTGCAGCGATGACGCCCTCTACCCCCCACATACGGACAAACAGGAAGTTGAGAACCAAGTTGGCCGCCGACTCCGCAACGGCCCTCCAGCGCATCTCCCACCAAAGGCCCGCGCCGCTTGCATAGATCGAGATGATGTCACCCATCTTCAGGCTGTAGTAGTACAGGACCATAAGGATGACGGCTGCCATGCCAAACGTGTTCTGCTCCCCCGCCCAGAGTCTCATGAAGGGCTGGTACAGACAGAGCAGGCAGGCGGTACTCCAGCCGGAGACGAGCATGTAGACGAAGTTCATGAGGCGCATGTCGCCGTAGTTCTTGTCTGCGCTGTCGGTGACGATGCTGTTCCCAACCGTGGGGAGAATGGCCGTCGAGACGACTCCCAGAAGGCCCGTCACGGCGTTCATGATGAGGAGGTAGTTGTTGTAGATGGCGGTGACGGTCAGACCGAGGAAGGTTGAGAGGAAGACGCTGTCAAAGGAGTTGCGCGTGGTCACGCAGACGCGCTGGATGGTCAACCCAACAACACGTTTGCGAATCGATGCACGCAGCTCGTTGGATATCCTGCCCTTGGGAGCGTATTCGGGATAGTTCCTGTCAACGTAGCGGGAGACGCAAAGGTTGTTGAGGAGCGTGCATAGGGGAATGGCAACGAGGTAGGCGTAGTAGTTGTGCACCGCCAGCAAGATGACGATCTGTGCCGCGTTGAGCACGACGTTGGTGATTGTGTTCACGTTGCTCACCACATCCACCCGCTGCATGGCGGTTGGGAGAGCCTGCTTGTAGGCAAACAGGAGGTAGCTGACAACCGTGTTGGCCAGGTAGATGAGGTAGAGGATGTAGATGTTGACGTCTGCGGGAGGCTCGCCCTTGATGAGCCGGGGAAGGAAGGGGAGCACCGCAAGCCCCAAGAGGCCAATAACGATGCCTATGATGCGGTACACCCTGCGATAGTAGTTCATGAGCGCAGAGATGACCGGCTTGTCATCCTTTGCCACGGGCTCGTAGAGAGCGTACACGATGGCGGTGCCAATCCCAAGGTCGGCAAGGTTCAGCACCTGCAGGATGGAGGCGACCAGCGAGTTGAGGCCCACGTACTCCATGCCGAGGACGTAGATGAGAGCCGTACGGGAGAAGAAGGGCATGAGCATGGTGACCACCTTGTTCACCATGCCAAACACCAGGTTTCTCTTGGCTTTTTCGACTCGGCTCTCTGTCATTGCCTTCCCTATCGCACGGATAAGCATCCGAGAAGGCTTGCCACCCCTGTCATTCACTCGAAGTCAGGGGGTGGCAAGCCTTCCGAGGTACCCCACAAGAGTCAGGGGTACGTCACCAGACTTATGAGTATGTCCTCGTCCTCAGGCTGAGGCAGCGAGTGCCGGGGTGTACGTTTTCGTAGATCCACTGGGCGTTGGGGTGGTCAAGGCGGATGCACCCGTGCGAGAGGTGCTTGCCAAGTTCGTTGCTCGAATACAGCCAAGAATGGTAGCCAAGCTGGTAGTCAACCGAGGTGAAGAACTGCTCTTGCGGGTTGATGTAGCGCCTTCGCGACCCCTCGAACGTCGAGGTGAGGCTGTTGGCCCATGCGTCGCCACCCTCAAGGTCGTTGTTGCCCGTGTTGCGCAGCGCCATGTAGTAGTCGTACCGTCCGTCCCACGGACTGCCGTCGGGGTTCATGCAGATGCTCGGGTCGCCGGTCGTGCAGTTCCACCCAAAGAGAGGCTCCCAGTTGCCCTGCGATCCCTTGAACACGGCAAGATAGCTCCCATCCCACGAGCATGCGATGAGGTAGCCCGTGCCGCTCCTTCCATCCTTGATCTGGAGCCAGATGTCATGAAGGATGTCATAGTGGCCTAGGTCGGTCCCACCGGGGGTAATGTCGTTGTCAAAGTGGGAGCGTGGGTCGGTGCTGAAGTACACCCAATGGCCGTTGACCTGCCTCCAACCGGCCTTAATCTCCTTGACCTTGCCGTTGTTGTCGGCCTCGTAGCCCTTGCCGCCACCCACAGCAATGACCCCATTGCGCAGGACATAGCCCTCCTCCAACGTATAGTGGGGATAGCCTCCAGCCGTGGAGTAGCCAAACTTCGCACCGAGGTAGTTCTTCCAGATGGGCTCGATCCAGTAGCGCTGCTTGGAGGCGTTATTGTGGTCCGTCGCGTAGGTGTACTTGTTGGTGACGACCCAACCGGCCGCGCTAGGCAGCTTGCCGTCGTTATCGGCGAGCAGGATGGTGTTGTCGGCCCTCTTCCTCACGCCGCGGAAGATGTAGCCCTGGCCACCGATTCCGAAGACGTCGCCAAAGCCGGGCACGGTGAAGAAGCCTGAGCGGGCGGCCTTGCGCGTGGCATCAACGTAGTAGCGCTCGAGGTGGCCGTCATAGAGCGAGGTCACGACGAAGTTGTTGGAGGTCATGTCGGAGCCCAGGAGCCTGCCGTTGGACTCGGCAATGTAGGTATAGCCCTTGCCGTTGTCGTACTTGCCGCGCAGGATGCGGCCGTCGGCCATGGCGTAGGCGTAGTAGGGGGCACCGTCGCCTTCAGGGGTGACCAGGCGGCCTTGGGCGGCGGCGTGCGGCGAGCCATAGACGGTGTCGCCAAACCAGTAGCGCTGCTTGCCCTGACCAAAGCCGTTGGTGACATAGAAGCCGGAGCGGAGCCTGCCGTCGTTGTCGGCCGACCAGAGCCTGCCGTTGAACCTGAAGTCGCCGCGGCGGATGATGCCCTGGCTGTTGGCGAACACGTCAGCGTAGCCAGGAACGGTGAAGAAGCCGGACTTGACGGCCTTGGTCGCGAAGTCCACGTAGTAGCGCTCGAGGTGACCGTCATAGAGGTCGGTGACGACGAAGTTGTTGTGGGTGACGTCGTTGCCGATGAGTCGGCCGTTGTTGTCGGCGATGTAGACACGACCCTTGCCGTTGTCCCACTTGCCGCGCACGATGACGCCGTCAGGCCTGGCGTAGGCGTAGTAGGGGGCGCCGTTCTCGGGGCCGATGAGCATGTCCTTGGCAACGGAGCCGTCGTCGTTCCACACCCAGTAGCGCTCGGTGGTTCCGGAGCGCTTGTCAATCACCCAGTGGCCCTTGCGGGGCTCAGGGTCGGCCTGGGGGGCCTCCTCCTGGGCTGCGGCGAGCGGGGCCGGCTCCTCGACGGGCTCGGTGACGGTCTCGTCCGCGGGCTCGACGGGGTCAGCTGCCGGGTCGACGGCAGGCTCGTCCGTAGGCTCGTCAACGGGGTTGTCCGCAGGCTCGTCCACGGGCTCGGCGGGGTCGACCGCCGGGTCGTCGGTCGGCTCGGTGGCGGGCTCGGTGGGCTCATCGACAGGGTCGACCACGGGATCGACGACGGGGTCGGTCGCAGGCTCATCAGCCGGAGTTGCGGGCTCGTCCGCGGGAGCGACCGGATCGTCGGCAGGTGCCACGGGCTCGTCGGCAGGTGCTGCAGGCTCGGCCACGACGGCCACAGGCTCGTCGACGGGCTCGACCTGGTCCTCCGGAACAAGCTCGTTGGACTCGACGAGGATGGGCTCGTCCGCCTCCTCGGCAAGGGCGGCGGCAGGCGTCACCGCGGTCACGGCCGCAGCGAGACCAAGCGCCAGAACTCCTCGCAGAACGAGCTCGGGGAGCGCCGCGTGCTTCGTTTGTCTCCTCATAGGACCTCCCAAAAGCGACAACTAGTCCAGTTAGCTGCTGTAAGTGTCAATACTATACGCGAGAACCAACGCGTCGGTCTCAAAGAAGCGCCCCCGCGGGGGCGCTCCCTCAAAAGAAACCACAAGCTGTTCGATAGTTGTTGGGAACTCGCTAGCCCTCGAGCTCCGGCAAGTTGGCCAGGAAGGTCGCCAGCGCGTCGCGCCACGGGCGCATCTCGTCACCGATGGTCTGGGCCAGGTGCTCGTTTTTGAGCGCCGAGAAGAGCGGCCTGCGGGCGGCGTCGGGATGTGCCTCGGCGTACTCGTCGGAGGTGCAGGGCGTGACGATGTCGGGGCTGTAGCCGGCCCCCTCCACGATGGCGCGGGTGAACTCCGCCCACGAGCAGATGCCGTTGTTGGTGCAGTGGTAGATGCCGTAGTCCTCGGTGAGGATGAGGCGCAGCAGCTCGTAGGCGAGGTCGTTGGCAGAGGTGGGGTTACCCAGCTGGTCGTCCACCACCGTCATGCCGCCCAGCTCGCGCGCGAGGCGCAGCATGGTCTTGACGAAGTTCTTGCCCACATAGCCGTAGAGCCAGGCCGTGCGCACCACGAACGTGCGGGGGTTCGCCTCGAGCGAGAGCTGCTCGCCGGCCAGCTTGGTGCGGCCATAGGCGCTGATGGGGCCGGTGACGTCGGTCTCGACGCGCTCGCCGGGCTCGGTGCCGGGGAAGACGTAGTCGGTCGAGACCTGGACGAACTTTGCCCCCTGTGCGGCGCTGGCGCGGGCGAGGTTCTGCGGACCCAGGGCGTTGACCTTGTAGGCCGCGTCCTCCACCTTCTCGCAGCCATCGACGTTGGTCATGGCCGCGCAGTTGATGACGGCGTCATAGGAGCGCTCGGCAAACCAGGCGTCGACCGCCGCCTCGTCGGTGATGTCGAGCTCCTCGTAGTCGATGTACTCCGCCTCGGAGCCAACCAGTTCCTGCGGGATGGGGCCGATCTCGGCCTGTCCCGTCGTGAGCAGACGGCGAAGCTCGTTGCCCAGCTGTCCCTTGCCACCCGTTACGAGAATCCTCATCTTCGTGCCTCCCTACTGGCCCTTTGCTGCGTACTTGGCCTCGGTCTCCTCCTTGGCGGCGCGCCACCAGTCCTGGTGCTCGGTGTACCAGGCGATCGTGGCGTCAAGCCCCTCCGAGAAGTCCGTGTGGATGGGCTGCCAGCCAAGCTCCGTGCGCAGCTTGGTGGAGTCGATGGCGTAGCGACGGTCGTGTCCGGGACGGTCGCGCACCCAGTCGAAGTCGTCCTCGGCCTTGCCCATGCGCTCGAGGATCGCGCGCAGGACGTCGATGTTGCCCTTCTCGCCGTCGGCGCCGATGAGGTAGGTCTCGCCGATGCGCCCGCGCGTGAGGATCTCCCACACGGCGCGGGAGTGGTCCTCGGTGTGGATCCAGTCGCGCACGTTCCTGCCGTCGCCGTAGAGCTTGGGGCGGATCCCGCACAGGATGTTGGTGATCTGGCGGGGGATGAACTTCTCGATGTGCTGGTAGGGACCGTAGTTGTTGGAGCAGTTGGAGATGGTCACGCGCACGCCGTAGGTGCGGTGCCAGGCGCGCACCAGCATGTCCGAGCTCGCCTTGGTCGAGCTGTAGGGGCTGCTGGGGTGATAGGGGGTCTCCTCGGTGAAGCGCGCCGGGTCGTCGAGGGCGAGGTCGCCGTAGACCTCGTCGGTCGAGATGTGGTGCATGCGCACGTCGTACTTGCGCGCGGCCTCGAGCAGGCGATAGGTGCCCTCCACGTTGGTGCGTAGGAAGGGCTCGGGGTCGGCGATGGAGTTGTCGTTGTGGCTCTCGGCCGCGTAGTGGACGATCGCGTCGTGACCGGGGACAAGGCGGTCGAGTAGCTCTGCGTCACAGATGTCACCCACCACGAGCTCGACGCGGTCCTCGGGCAGCCCGGCGATGTTCTCGGGGTTGCCGGCGTAGGTGAGCTTGTCGAGCACCGTCACGTGCGTGTCGGGGAAGTTGTCCGCCACGTAGTGCACGAAGTTGGAGCCGATGAAGCCACAGCCACCGGTCACGATGATGTTCTTGGGAACGAAGGTCTCCTGGGCCATGTCCCTCGCCTTTCTCTGTCGGGTATCCCAAACCCTTTAAGTATAGCTGGGCAATGTGGGCACCTGATGTGGACGTGCGTCGTTATGCGGGCGCGCGTCGTTGTCCCCGCGTGCAACTGTTGTCCGGGGAGACACCGCAACCGAGAGGAGACGCCCCACTATCCCAGCTTGGTCAGCTTTCCGTTATTGTCTGCCTGGTAGGCCGTCACCACGTACGCAAGCTTGCCCGCCTTGATCGTGAT